>JBEKVL010000043.1:0-17268 GCA_049514055.1 Tepidisphaeraceae bacterium
GCCACCGAATACCTGTCGGCGTCTTTGATCGTCGGCCGCCCGCTTTTCGGCGGCGATGGTGTTCGTCGTCTTCAGTTGCTCAGGAGTCAGCACGGCATTGAGCTTCGCCGCGAGATCCTCTGCCTTGGGAACGGCAGCCAGGAGGTCCTGCTGCTTCTGCGTCAGAAGCTCCAACTCTTCGCGCTGCCCGTCCTGGCGAGCGTTGCGCATATCCTCGTCCAGTTTTCTGAGTTCGTCGGCATGGTCCGCCCGCCATTTGGCGGCCGCCGTCGCTTCGTCAGCAATGGCCTGGATCTTCTGCTTCTGTTCGTTCGTCAGGTCAAAATCGGGACTCAGGCTCGCCATGGCCAGCGTGGCAAGGCCCTCCGCCAGGGCATCGCGTCCGGGCCCGCGGTTGCGCGGCATGGCAACCGGATCGTTGCCGGGCCTGAATCCAGGAGGACCGCCGGCTGTGGCGTTTGGATCGCGGCCAACTCTGGCCGCCGCGCTGCCGGGCTGATTGCCGCCGCCGCGACCGTTGACGCCGGGCGGCCGGGCATCCTGAGGCGCGCCCGAACCGGGCGCCCCAGCCACCACCGGCGCCGCCGCGTTGGAATCCGGGTTCGCCAGAATGGTCGGACTGGACTGCGGAGGGGCCAGGAACCACAGGTAGACACCACAAGCCAGAAGCGCACATGTCGCGGCTATACAACCGGCTATGCCGAGTCTGTTCATACGACACTCCTTTCATTCATCGCGGCCGATTCATTGCGAACATTGAAGCCATTTGACGTGAGGCGCAAATCCACAGAACAGAATCGCCACGCACGACTATTGCCCGCCGGGACCGCCGCCACCCGGACCACCGGGACCGCCGCCTTGATTGCCGCCCGGTCCACCACCGCCGCCCGGTCCACCACCGCCGGGACCGCCCCAATTGCCTCCGCCCGGCCGGCGCTGAGCGTCATCAGTCTTGCGTTTTTCGACCGCGTACTCCTCGATTGACTTGAGTTGGCTGGCCGTGAGGATGGCCTTGAGTTTGAGGGTTGAATCGTATGCCCGCGGGGCCGTCGCCATCACATCCAGGCGATTTTGCGCGTATATCTCCTGATTCTCAAACGGCCAGTTGTCGCGAGACGCCCTGATCTGCTCATCAAGTTTGGTGACTTCGGTGTTGTGGTCGGCCAGCCACTTTTCTCGGTCGGCCTTGTACTTGTCCCGCAGGTCCTGGATCTTCTGTAACTGCGCTTTGGTGAGATCAAAGGTGGGCTTGATGTTCAATTCGCCGATCAAGGCCAGAGTCTCGGTGAAGCTGTTACGTTCCGGCAAGATCATCGCACTGACGTTCCAGCCGCCTCCGGGACCACCGGGACTGAATCCCCCGCCCTGGTTGCCGCCGAAGCCGCCACCACCTTGATTGCCACGCCAGCCACCACCGCCACCGCCCGGCTGGCCGGGCTGGCCCGGATCACGCGGCCCCGCCTGCGCAATCGCTCCCGGCAAATCTTGCGCCGCGACCGGGGATCCCCAAAACGCCGCTGAGGCGGCCCAAACGCATACACTGGCTACGCCGAAGATGATGCCTGGTTTCCGCATAGGATGTTCCTTTCCGGACGTATGATGTGCCCGCAGGAACGGCCGGACCATCCAGCCTGTCTTCCACCCACGGGAAACATCATGCCCGACGACCGGGGCTGGCGTTGCCCGGGTCGCCGGTATGTGCAGAGCCTATGAAAGACCACCTGAAGATGGGATGAAGAAAAAACTATTTACGCGGAACCTCTTCATGCCGTCTTCAGGTTGTCTCGCGTAGGATGCCGGCCGTATGTTCAGGTCGATCCGCTGGACTCTGCAATTGTGGCACGCACTCCTGCTTCTGGTGGTGGTGTGCGTTTTTGGCAGCACGCTCTACATCCGGCTGCGCCACGCCCGCTACCAGGGCATCGACGCCGAACTGCAAGGCGCGGCGGAACTGCTGGCCGCCCGCATGCACCCCGGTCCGCGCGACAGGGGACCGGGAGGACCGGGACCCAGACCGACAACCAATCCAACCCCTCCGCCGTGGCAGCGGGATGGGCGCCGCTCCGAGGCTCAACCGCAGGAAAAGCCGCCCGGGGGCTGGCCCGGACATGACCCCGATGCGCGGAACGGTGCCTCGGACCAGCCGCCACGGAACCATCCGGGACCCGAGCCAGGTCCGCGGTCCACTCCACCCGACTCGCCCGGCCACAGGGACGACGCGCACCGCGGACCACCCGGAGACATAGACCCGGCGTTCTTCGACCAGCTTGAACGTGGCTTCGAGGTTCCGGAGAACATCCTGAGCCGCTATGCAGGCGACGAAGAAAACGTCCCCTATTTTGCCATCTGGCGCTCCAATGGCGAAATGCTCCGAACGTCCCGGCCCGCTAGTGAAATCCCCGCACCCGGTATTCGCGACCGCAACGCTCCCGCTCCCCAACCCCGGTTTCGCGGGCGAGGTTCTCTCCGCGAAGTCGTTGTGCCCGGACCCGGCGCCATGCAGGTGCTGGTCGGCCGCTCGATCCGCAAGGAGCAGGCCGAACTCCGCCAGTTGCTCTGGCTGCTCGGGGCCACGGGAATCGGCGTCATGCTCGCCGGTCTGGCCGGCGGTTGGCTCCTCTCCACGCGAGCGGTTCGGCCGATCCGGACCATCACCTCCACCGCCCAGCACATCTCAGCCTCGAATCTCTCGCGGCGAATTGACGTCACCGAAACCGAAAGCGAACTGGGCGCGCTCGCCAGCGTGCTTAACGCCATGTTTACCCGCCTCGAAGCGGCCTTCGACCGGCAGGTTCGTTTCACGGCCGATGCCTCGCACGAACTGCGCACACCGCTGTCGATCATCTACTCCAACGCCGAACTGGCCCTGGGCAAGCCGCGAACGGCCGAGGAATACCGCGAAACCATCGAGACCTGCTTCCGAGCCTCCAGGCGAATGAAGTCCCTGGTCGAGTCGCTCCTGGTCCTCGCCCGGGCCGACGCCGGCAAACTGGAAATCAGGCCGGAGCCGTTCGACCTCAAGCAGGCCGTCGAGGATTGCGTCGAACTGGTCGGCCCGCTGGCAACCGGGAAGACGGTGCGGATCAAGCTCGATCTACAACCGCTGTCACTCACCGGCGACACCTTCCGCGTCAACCAGGTGATCACCAACCTGCTGACCAACGCGATCAACTACAATCGCGAAGGCGGATCGGTGTCCATCAGCGTACAGCCCGAGGGAGACTGGGCGGTGCTGACCATTGCCGACACGGGCGTGGGCATTGCCGAAACTGACCAGGAACATCTGTTCGAGCGTTTCTATCGCGTGGACAAGGCCCGTTCCCGGGCGCTGGGCGGAACCGGCCTGGGCCTGGCCATCTGCAAGAGCATCATCGAAGCCCACGGCGGGTCGATCACATTCACCAGCAAGATCGGCGAGGGAACCACCTTCTCCGTCCGCCTCCCCCGCACGGCCGGAAGTGTGTTGCCCGCGTAGCCGTATCCCCTGGCGCGCCATGCCTCGCCCGGCCGGCGTTATGGAAACGGCCGGGAACAGCCGGGGTATGTATTACATGCCTCCAACACGCCAGACCACCACGCCAGCCGGAACTGCCCGCCCGGCATCAGGCCGCGTTTCGTGCCGGTGCCTGCCCAGAGTGCTCGAAGGGTCTCTCTTCGTGTTGATCTTCGCCGCCTTCGCCACGCGCGCCGCCGATACCTTCCCTCCCCTGCTATTTGCCGCAGAGGGCGCACAACAAATCATCCGCTACGATGAAACCGGCCGGGTCACTTGGGAATACCCCGCCGAGATGTCGCGCGACGTCTGGCAACTGCCCGGCGGCAACATCATCTTCTGCTACAACAATAACTACGACTCCAGCAAAAACGACAACCCCAGCGGCGTCATGGAAGTCACGCCCGACAAACAGGTCGTCTTCCACTTCAAGACCACCGGCCAGGTCTGGTCGTGCCAGCGCCTGCCCGACGGGAACACGCTTGTCGGCGCGGCGAGCCAGGGCAAGTTGCTGATCGTCAACCCCAGGGGTGAGGTCGTCCACGAGATCAAACTCATCAACCGCGGCGGCCACAGTTGCATCCGAAACGCCCGGCAGATCAAAGGCGGCGACTTCCTGGTGGCCGAGGAATCCGCCCGCACCGTCCGCCGCTACGACGCCGATGGCAGACTCGTCCGCGAGCTCAAGGTGAGTTTCGCCCCCTACTCGGCCATCCTGCTCGAGAGCGGCAACATCCTCGCCTGCGGCCAACAGACGATGGTCGAGGTCGATGAGAAAGACAAGATCGTCTGGTCGCTCGATGGCAAGGAGTTGCCCACCCTCGGTGTCCGCTGGTTCGCCGGAATCCAGGTTCTACCCGGCGGCAACATCTTCGTCTGCAATGCCGGCGGCAGGATCGGCTTCTTCGAGATCACCCGCGACAAGAAGATCGCGTGGCAGAGCAAGCAAGGATTCCCCATGGGCCACGGCATCCAGCGGCTGGATGTGAAGAGCGAGGCGGTCAAATAGCGGCACGTTTCAGTCCGGTACCAGCGGTGGAAACGGATATCGGAATACTCATTGACATGGACCACGCCGGGTGAAATGATCGTGACAGTCGAGGCAAGTAGCATGGCCACAGCCAAGAGTGAAGCGCAGAAACTGATTGCCCTGTTGCCGGATGATGCTTCCTTTGAGGACATCCAGTATCAGCTTTATGTCCGGCAGGAGATTGATCGCGGTCTGGTGGACGTGCGCGATGGCCGCATGATCGACCATGATGAAGTGCCACGAAGGGTGACGTTGTGGCGACACGGAGTATAATGCACAGTGATGAGAAGCCCCTTCCCAGGCATGGACCCCTATCTTGAGCGCCATTGGCTGGACGTTCACACCCGGCTCACGACGTACGCGGCCGACTGGCTTAATGAGCGGCTGCCGGAGGGCCTGGTAGCGACTACTGAAGAGCGCGTGGCCATCGAATCCGGCGCTGACGGCCCTCACCGGGTCGGGCCGGATGTCAGCGTCTATTCTCCGGTGTCGCCGCACCGTATGGGCTCGCTCGTGCTGGATGCGCCTTACAGGCTGATTCTGGACCTCGACCCGGTCACTGAACGATTCATTCGCATCATCGACGCGGCAGGCGAGCATCTCATTACCGTAATCGAGTTCATAAGTCCGACCAATAAGACCGGCGAGGGACTTGAGGACTACCGCCGCAAACGCTCGCAATTGCTGGCCGGCGGCGTGCATGTGGTTGAGGTCGATCTGGTCCGGCAGGGTGACTGGCGACGACTCCAGCGGCCGTACTCGACGCCGGTGGACGCAGTCGCCCCCTATCGCGCGATCGTCTACACGGCAACACCAAACGATATCGGATACCTGTTCCCCATCCGCCTCACCGAGCCGCTGCCCGAGATTCCGGTGCCTTTGCGGCCGACCGACACGCCGGTTCGTCTGCCGCTGCAAACGTTGCTCGATCAAGTCTACGCCCACGGCCGGTATACCCAACGGCTGGACTATACCCAGCCGTGCGAACCTCCCCTCTCATCCGAAGATGCGGCGTGGGCGACACGCGTTGTTCAGGCCGCGCGGGTCTGAGGGTTTCCCATTCCTTTCTACCATCAATACAATGGGCCGCAATGAAGATCGCACTCGCACAGATCAACCCGACCGTCGGCGACATTGCCGGCAACACCCGCAAGATCCTCGACTTCCTCGCGCGGGCCGAGGCGGCCGGCGCGCACACCGTCGTATTCCCTGAGCTCTGCCTGACCGGCTATCCGCCAAAAGACCTGCTGCTCAAGCCCAAGTTCGTGGATGACAACCTCCAGGCGCTCGAGCAGATCGCGCGATCCGTTGACAACCTCCACGCCATCATCGGCTTCGCCCAGCGCAACGCCAACCCCGTCGGCCGGCCGCTGCATAATGCCGTGGCCCTGCTGCACGCAGGACGGATCGTCACCCAGCATTTCAAGACGCTTCTGCCCACATACGACGTCTTTGACGAAACCCGCTATTTCGAGCCCGGATCGGCCGACCGGCGAAATCAGCTCGTCCGCATCGGCGAGATGCCCGTGGGCCTCTCCATCTGCGAAGACCTCTGGAACGACGAGCGGCTGATCTCGCGCCGGCTGTATCATCAGAACCCCATCGCCGATCTGCACGCGGCCGGCGCCCAACTCATGATCAACTCCTCGGCCAGCCCGTTCGTCGTCGGCAAGCACGATTTCCGCATCCAGCTCTTTTCCGCCCAGGCCCGGCAATTCGGCCGGCCGCTGGTCTACGTCAACCAGGTCGGCGGCAACGACGAACTCGTCTTCGACGGCAACTCCGTCGTCTTCGACGCCCAGGGCCGGCTCATCGCCCAGGCCAGGGACTTCGAGGAAGACCTGCTGATCGTCGATCTCCCCGTAGGGTCCGCTTCAGCGGACCCGGAACCCACGGCACACCCGCATCCGCTGAAGCTGGCCCTGCAAACTCAGCACTCAGCACTCGGCACTCAGCACGCTTCCGGTATCGAATCCATCTACAAAGCCCTCGTCCTCGGCCTCAAGGACTACCTCCGCAAGTGCGGCTTCAAGTCGGCCGTGCTGGGACTTTCCGGCGGCATCGACTCGGCCGTCACCTGTGCCTTGGCGGCCGCGGCACTCGGTGCCGACAAGGTCGTGGGCGTGGCCATGCCCAGCCGGTTCTCCTCCGACCACTCCGTCGCCGACGCCAGGACACTGGCGGAAAATCTCGGCGTGCGATTCCACATCGTGCCTGTTGAGCCGATGCACAAGGCGTACGAGACGACTGTCTATCCACTGTTCGCGCGGGCATCGATCCGCGGTGCGGACCCTGCGGATGCGGAGAACCTCACCGACCAGAACGTGCAGGCCCGCGTTCGCGGCGGCATTCTCATGGCCTTCTCCAACCGCTTCGGCCACCTGCTGCTGACCACCGGCAACAAGAGCGAGTTGGCCGTCGGCTACTGCACGCTCTACGGCGACATGTGCGGCGGGCTGGCCGTCATTTCCGACGTGCCCAAGACGACCATCTACGAGTTGGCCGAATTCATCAACCGCCAGGCCGGGCGCGATCTGATCCCGCGGAATTCAATCAGCAAGCCCCCGTCGGCCGAGCTTCGGCCCAACCAGACCGACCAGGATTCCCTGCCGCCGTATGACCTCTTGGACGCGATCCTGCACCGCTACGTCGAGGAGGAAAACAGCGCGGCCGAGATCGTGAAGGAAGGCTTCGACGCAGCCACTGTTCTGCGGGTCATCAAGCTGTGCGACCGCAGCGAATACAAGCGCCGCCAGGCCGCACCGGGGTTGAAAGTCACCAGCCGGGCCTTCGGTTTCGGCCGGCGAATGCCGATTGCCCAGAACTACCGGCAGACGGTCGATTAGTCGCCAGCCACGCCAGCACGCCACCGACGACTACGCCTGTGGTTATCCAGGCATCGATCGCGTAGTGGCCAACCGCGTAGTTCAGGCTGGCATAGAGCATCCCGGCGCACGAGGCACAGAACACCGCTGGCAGGACCGGGTAGAACGGAACACGATAACTCGCTTCGCGCCCAGCATCCTTGTATCGCAATCGGAACAGCGCCATTCCGGTGAGCAGGAGAAACAGCCAGAACAGTGGACCCGTGAAATTGGCCAGCCGGACAAATCCCCCCTGCGACCGGCCAACCAGGGCTATCACGGCCAGACCGACCAACGACTGAACCAGCAGAGCCCGCAGGGGCGTCTGCGTGATCGGGTTCCAAACGCCAAGCCATCGGTACATGCGATGCTCGGTCCCCAGGGCATAGTAGACTCGAGCGCCGGTGAAGATCAGGCCGTTGACCGCGCCCATGCACGACACGGCCACCAGCGTACTGACCAGCCTCTGTCCGGCGCTGCCGGCGGCAAGCCGCATCACATCCGCGGCGACCGCCTTGGAGCCGGCCGTCCCCTGGTAACCCAGTGCCGCGAAGAAGGCCAGCGTTCCCGCAATGTAGATGGCCATGGTGGCCGTTGTGCCCAGCACCAGCGCCCGCAGAAGGTTCTTCTCCGGGCGTCGCACCTCGGCCGCCACCGACGGCATCTCGTTCCAGCCGCCGTAGGTCCACATGACCAGGATCAGGGCCACGGCGAAGCTCTGAAAACCCGGCGGCGTGGTCGGCCGCGGCGCCGCCTTGCCAATCATCGCAAAGCCCACCGCGAACACGGCCAGCAGGGCCGCCACCTTCACCAGCGTGAGGAGATTCTGGGTCCATTTGCCCGTCTGCACCCCCAGGATATTCAACGCCGTGAGCAGCACGGTCAGGCCCATGGCGTACGCCATCGGGCCGAATCGCCCGCCCGGCACCAGCTCCTGGGCATAGGTGCCGAAGACCATCGCCATGGCGCCGATGCTGGCCGGGCGGATGATCCAGAAGCCCGCCCAGGCATACTGGAAACCGGCAAACCGCCCCCATGCCTCGGTGATGTAGACGTACTCGCCACCCTGGCGCGGATATGCCGTGGCCAGTTCGGCGTAGCACATTGCCCCCGCCAGCGCCATGACGCCACCGGCAAGCCAGGCGAGCAGCGTGCGTCCGGGTCCGCCTGCAAGACTGGCGATGTCCGGCGACATGCCGTAGAAACCCGCGCCAATGATAATCCCCACGATGATGGCCGTGGAGTCCACCAGCGAAAGTTGCCGCTCGATCGCATCGCGGTTGGTCATTAGCGGGGGAGAATACCGCGTCAGACGGGGTTGGTCACTGATCGTTCGATTGCTTTTGCGTACACTCCCGTGCATGATAGTCCGTGTCCGCAGCACCTCTTGTGGACGTGCCCGGCACTCGCTTTGATGGGTTCGACATGGACGGATGCGCAATTCTCGGCGATGTACTGGTCGCAGTGCTCCTGGTAACGCTGGTTGGCCACGCGCTGTGGGTGTTGTTCGCGATGATCTTGATGATCTTTCGGGGCATGTTCGGGCTCGGCACCAAGTCAGGCGACTCCGCGACCCGGCGGCGCACCACGACGGATGTTCTGTACCAACTTTACTACGCCGGCCAGATCGACGCGGCCACGCTCAGCCGGGTCCTGCAGGCCCTGGGCAACCGCTCGGTGCAGTTGCCGCCGACGCAGGCACCGCCACAGGCGGCCCTGCCCGTCGAGGCGGCGCCAGTCGCCAAGCCCGCCGAACTGGTGCAACTTCCGATTGGCAACCAGCCGCATGTGCCGCCTCCCTTGCCAACGTTCGCCCCGGCCGTTCCGATCCCCGCGGAAGAGATCCGGCCTGTCCCCCCTGCTCGGCCCATGCCGCCACCGCCGGCCGCGCCGCCGCCCCAGCCCCGCCGGCCCTTGTCCGAGGTGCTGGGAACCTTCATGCAGGAGGCCAACATCCGCTGGGGCGAACTGGTCGGCGGCCTCCTCGTGGTCGGCTGTTCCATCGCCCTGGTGCGGACATTCTGGTCGAGCATCGCCGATCATCCGTGGCTCAAGCTCGGCGTCTTCGCGGCCGTCACCGTGGCCGTGTTCACCGTCGGCCTCTACACCGAACACCGCTGGAAACTTCCCACCACCAGCCGCGCGATCCTCATCATCGCCTCGCTGCTCGTGCCCCTGACGTTCCTGGCCGTGCTGGTGCAGAGCCAAGGCGGACTCGACACACTGACGCTCCTGGGCACTGCCTTGGCAATGGCCGTGTTCGGGGTGCTGCTCTATGCGGCCGGGCGCGTGCTGACGCCGGATTACTCCATCCCCTATGCCGTCGGCATCCTCGGCGCGGCCGCAGCGCAGGTCGTCCTCAGCCGCTTGAGCGGCACCACACCGGCCAGCCTCGTCCTCCACGCCTCGATCCCGCTGGCGTTCTACGTTGGGGCCAACGGATCGAGCGCCTTCTTCGCACGGCGCAACGGTGTGTTTGATGCATCGTTCGCCGACCGGATGCTGATCCTGCTCGGGGTCACAACCTTCGCCGCCATTCCGGCGCTGTGGCATGTCTTCCCGCACGGCGATGCCCTGCCGACATTTCGCATACTCTCGCCGCTGTTCCCGGTGGCGGCCGCTCCGGCACTGGCCATCGGGCTCATGTTATGGAACCGCCTGACCGAACCGCGGCTCTTCTCACGGCGCATCGCCGGAACGGCCATCCTGCTCGGCGGCGTGCTGCTGCTGGCGGCGGCCGTGGTCGTCGCCTGGCCGGGGCGCAGCGCCGGCGTGCTGTGCGCGCTTTATGGCCTGGCGGCACTGGCCGTGGCAGTGCTCACCGGACGGAACACTGTGACCTGGCTGGGGGCGGCGCTGCTGCTGCTGGCAGTGTTCATCTGGCCGGATATCGACCATGCGAAACAGACGGGCCACTTGTTGCTCGGCTATGGCTCGATGTGCATGGCCATGGCGCTGATGGCAACACCGTTGCCACAGGCCCGGCGCGCGCTGGCGTCGTCGCTCTCGCTCGCCTGCGCGATCGCCGCGTGCGTTGCGGTCGCATACACCCTCTTCCTGCTCCCGGCCGAGACACACAACCTCGACCGGCCGGAAATCACGCTGCACCTGCTCTGGGCATCGGGGCTGTGGCTGGCCGCATCGCTGGCATTGTCGAGCGGGCCGCTCTACGGGTTGTTTCAAGTCGGCCTCACGCTCACGGCCTCCGCGACGTTCTTCGCCGCGGGAAGCAACGACCCCCTTTCATGGGCGGCGCTGCGCGATGTGCTGTTGGGCATCGGCATCCTCGCGCCACTCTGGGCGGCTTCCCGCAAGCTCCTGGCCGATGCCGGCCTGCGGGCGGATCATCCGGCGCTCGTGGCACGGGCCGATTCCCCGATGCCTGCGATCCTGTTGGGAGGGCTCATCCTGCTGGCCGCGGCGGCCGTGCTCCCCGGCATCCTGCACGAGTTTGCCAGTGTGGCCTCCACGTCGCGCCCATACTTCGTGAAAGAGGCGACCACCTGGTGCCTGGCGGCTCTGGTCGTCGTCTCGATCGTCGCGACGCTACGCGATCGGCTGGCCATTCGCAGCGATGCGGGGCTCATGATCTCGTTGCTGGGCATTCTGGCGCTCATCGCAGGCATGTTCGCTGAAGTCCAGGCTTCGGCCTCGGCCTGGCGCTGGTTCTCGGCGGCCGCCATGCTGGGCATGTCCGTGCCGCTCTGGATGCGGCTTGCCCGGCCCGATGCCAGCCTCAAGCCGGCCATGCTGGCCCTCACGCTCACACCGATCCTCGCCCTCACGATCTACCCGGCGCAACTCAGTCTCTCAGGCATCCACTTCGTCGGACCCGACCGCTCGACAATGTATGGGCACATGGGCAACGCCGCCAACTACCTCATCCCGCTGGCGGTCGCCGTCGCCGTGCTGCTCGCACACGCCATCCGCGACCGCTCGGCCGGCACCGCCCTGGTTTCCGCACTCGTGCTGAACCTCGCCGTCAGTCTCGGCTACGCTCTGCACATCACCACCTCCGGCCGACAGTTCGTCGACGCCGACCTCGTACGCCTCCTTCAACTCAACTTCATCGCCACCAGCGTCTTCGGCCTTCTCTGGCCGCTCATCCTGCGCAATGGGGACACTGCCAGGCCCGGGGCCATCGCATCTTCCGACCAAGTGCCGCCAGTGCCCTCACTGGCGGGCGTTGGCGATGCACGCACGTATGGTAATTCCGCAGATGAGAACACCGCCGGCACCAGATGCGATGGCTCCACGACCGCACCCGTCTGGCCCATCGTCGCCCAACTGGCCGTCGGCGTCGTCCCGTTGCTTGTCATGCTCGCTCTCGGCGAAAGCCAGGTGCTGTTTGATCCCGCCTCGCCGCCGATCATCGTCCGAGCCATCGCCAGCCCGCTGGGTCTCTTTGCGGCCATTTTCCTGGGGTCCGTCGCCACTTGGACCCAGCGGCGTATCGCCGGGCGGATATCAACGCTCTCACTCGTCCTCATTCTTCTGGGCCTGGGCAACCTCGCCTGCTTCGCCGCCGCGCGCCATGGCGGATGGATGGCCGTCCACATGCTGCTCTCGGCGCGCCTCGCAGCGCCGTGGCTGCTCCTGGCCATCGGCTGGGTGCTGATGCATTCGCTGGCCATGCCGGATATCGCCGCGGAGACCTCGCCCGTCAGCGGGCCGCTGGCCAGACTCCTCGGCTGGCAACGCGCCGGACACAACATCACCACCGCCTGTACGATCGTCGCTATCCTCGGCATCGCCCTCTCACTGTTCACGCAAACCGGTGATCCGGCCCGGCCGCTCTGGTGCCTGGTGGGGCTGGCGGTCGCGGCATTCCTGGCCGTATGCCTGGCGGTGTGGACGCTGCAAAGCTGGTTCCTCGCGGCCATGGGCATCCTGCTCAACGTCGCCGCCGGCGTCTGGCTCGTCCACCGCGCCCCAACGCCATCGCTCGACCTCGATTTCATCAGCGCCAACACAATCACGCTCGCCATCGGCGGCATCCTCGCCCTGGGCGCGGAACTCTTCATCCTCCGGCCCATGCGCGGCGACGTCGTACGCCGCACGCGCTTCTCCTGGCACGCACTGGCCTGCCTCCTGGCCACGATCGCGCTGGGTGGACTCTCCGCCATCACCCTGCTCGGCATGCCCTTCCGCGGCGCAGTCTTCTCAACGCCCGTCATGGTCTCCTTCATGCTGGGCTCGGCCACACTGCTTGCGGCCTTGTGCCTCTACGACGAAGACGCCTGGTGTACCACCCCCTGCCTCTACACCCTCGGGCTGTGCGCCATCATCCACGCCTTCGACCAACTCAACGCCAGGCTCTCGCTTGCCCCGTGGTATCTCCCGGCAACCCTCGCCATCTACAGCGTCGGCGCCGCCCTGCTCTACAACATCCGCGCCAGCCTCGTCGACATCCTCGGCTCCATCGGAGTCCCCCGGCGCAACAACTGGCCCGCGTCTCGCCCCGGCTGGCTCGCTGTCACAACCATTATCATCATGGTGCTCATCTATGTGCCCGCACTGCCGGTGGTGTTTCTGGGCCGGGTGATGCTGGAGCGGCTGGCGATGGGCGCGGCCGCATTCTGCTCCTCGCTCGCCATCGGCGTGCTCGCGGCCGAACCCGGCCGGCCAACCCTCAAACGCCTTGCCCTGACCCTCACCTCGCTGGGTGTAGTGCTCTGGTTCCTCTCCTGGATCGACCCGCACACCCGTGCCACCCAGCTCAACTGGCTCACCATGGCCATGGCCGCCTTCGCCATGGTCACGGTTGCCACGGCGCTGATCCCCCACCGGCTGCTCGGCGAAGAGCACGAGTGGACCGCAGCCGCCAAGAGCGTCATCCCCTTCCTCGGTGCCGCCACCGGCCTCTGCCTCCTGGCCACATTCATCTGCGAATTCATCAACTACCAGCCCGCCCCGGTCCACCCGATCATGGCCTGGCCCGCGTTCCTGCTCGTCGGCGCGGCCATCCTCGGCCTCGCGGTCCTGTCGATGCTCTGCGCCTTCCGCCCGGAGTTCGATCCCCTGTCCCTCTCCGACCGCGCCCGTGGCAAATATGTTTACGCCGCCGAAATCCTCTTCACGCTCGCGTTCATCCATATCCGCCTCATTCACCCCGAATGGTTCAGCCACCGTTTCTTCGCCCGTTTCTGGCCGATCATTCTGCTGGCCGTGGCGTTCACCAACGCGGGCGTCTCCGAGGTCCTGCGCCGGCGTCTCCGAACCGCGCTGGCCGAGCCGTTCACCAACGTCGGCGGGCTGCTTCCAATGGGCATCGTCGCGGGCTTCTTCTTCGCCGACACCTCGCTCGCCAGCCTTGATCTGACCACAGCGCTGCTGCTGATTGGCGCCATGTACGCCGCCCTGGCCATTGCCCGCGAGTCGTTTGTCTTCTCGATCCTGGCCGTCCTCGCCGCCAACGGCGCGCTCTGGCGGTTCCTCAACACCACGCAGTTCATGGGCTTCCTGCAACACCCGCAGCTCTGGCTCATCCCCGTCGCGGTCTCGGTGCTGGCCGCCGCATATCTGAACCGGCGACAGTTGCGGCCCGAGCAACTCAGTTCGATCCGCTACGTGAGTCTGATCGTGATTTATCTCTCCTCGACGGCCGACGTCTGGATCAACCGCCACGACGCCGCCCCCTGGCTGCCGCTGCTCCTGGCCGGCTTCGCCGTCGCCGGCGTGCTCGCCGGCATCGCACTGCGGATTCAATCCTTCCTGTTCATGGGCAGCGCCTTCACCTTCGTCGCCGTCGCCGCCCTCATCCGCCTCGCCGCCCGCCAGGTGCATTCCATCTGGCCCTGGCTGGTCGCCGGCATCCTCCTCGGTGCCGGAATCGTCGTCCTCTTCGCACTCTTCGAGAAAAAGCGCACGGAAATGCTCGGCATGATCGGGAAGCTCAAAGAGTGGGAACGCTGATCCCCGCTCTCTTGCCGGGCAGCCTTGCCACCCCGCCGTTTTCGGCTTGACTATGATGTACTTCATTGCCATCATGTACATGAGCGCCAATTACGGAGCAGTGCCCATGACCATCAACATCGTTGAGGTTCGATCGAAACTGGCAGACACCATCAACCGCGTCGTTTACCAGGGCGAGCGCGTCGTGGTGGAGCGGCGTGGCAAGGGTGTCGCCGTACTCGTGTCGATGGAAGACCTGCAATCCCTCGAAAGAATGGAAGACGAGCGACTGGGCGCCGAGGCGCTGAAGGCCGAGGCGCGTGCGAAAGCCTCCGGCGAAAAGCCGATTCCGTTCACCGAGGTTGAGAAAGAGATCATCGCATCCAGGCGTCGCGGCCGGAGACCGCGATGAGAGACGGTCCCGACTACCGCGTGATGATCCTCCCCGCGGCCCGCCGCCAATTGCTTGCCATTCGCCCGCCGGCCCAGGACCGCATCCGCCAGGCTATCCGCCAACTCGCCGCCGATCCCACGCCGGCCGACAGCATCCCCATGACCGGCAAAGCTACGGGCCTTCACCGCCTCCGCGTCGGCATGCATCGGGTGGTATATCGAATCCACGACGACAAACTTGTCGTGCTGGTCATCCGCTTCGGCCATCGCGGCAACGTGTACAGCGGATTCGAACAGATCTGATCGTGGCCTTGAGCCCCCCTCCAGTGGCAAGAGGGCATTGCGACATCAGTCCTGGCGAGGGTGGCCATTCGCCGACTGGCTGGCCGAATTGGGTGGCGCGGCTTCCAACCCGTGGTGTCGGTACTCCGACACATCTTCATTGTCCAGAGAGTTGGTCACAAGAATTGGTCACGCCCCTCCCGGCCACCACCTCCACCCCTCAACCCCGCAGCCCCTTTCGAGTATCATCCTTACCATGAGAATCACTCAACGCGCGTTCCTCAACCCTGAACCCCGAACCCTGAACCCTTTGCAAGCCCTCGCACTCCTGGTAGCCTTTGTCGTCAGCATCCCGGCGGCCGCGCAGGCGGCCGACTTCTTCATCGCCCCGGCCGGCAACGACGCCTGGTCCGGCAAACTACCCGAGCCCAAGCCCGACAAATCCGACGGCCCCTTCGCCACCCTCGACAAAGCCCGCGCCGCCGTCGCTAATTTGCGCAAGGCCCAGCCCGACCGCGCCACCCCCGTCACCGTCCTCATTCGCGGCGGCAACTACTCGCTCGCCGCAACCCTCACCTTCACCCCCGCCGACTCCGGCACCGAGAAATCCCCCACCATCTACACCGCCGCCCCCAACGAATCCCCCGTCTTCTCCGCCGGCCGCGTCCTCACCGGCTTCAAGGCCGAAGCCGGCCGCTGGACTCTCGCCATCCCCGAAGTCAAAGCCGGCCAATGGAACTTCTGCCAACTCTGGGCCGACGGCCAGCGCCGCTTCCGCCCGCGCCTGCCCAAGAACGGCTACTTCCTGATCGATCAAGGCCACCTGGGCCAATCTCTCCGACGTCGAGACCATCGTCTTCCACACCTGGACCATGTCCCGATTCCGTATCGCCGCCGTGGACGAGCCCCAGAAAGCCGTCACCTTCACCGGCCACACCCGCACCACCCAGTGGTACGGCTCGATGCCCAAGAACCGCCGCTATTTCGTCGAGAACGTCAAGGAAGCCCTGTCCGAGCCCGGCGAGTGGTATCTCGACCGCCCCACCGGCGTCCTCACCTACATCCCCCTGCCCGGCGAAGACCCCGCCAAAACCCAGATCATCGCCCCCGTCCTCGATACCGTCCTCGTCATCAAGGGCGACCCCGACAAAGACCAGCCCGTCTCCCACCTCACCTTCCGCGGCCTCACCTTCGCCCACAACAACTGGGTTTCCCCGGCCGAGGGCAACAGCTTCCCCCAGGCCGAGGTCAACCTCCGCGCCGCCATCACCGCCGACGGCGCTCAGCATTGCATCTTCGATAATTGCACCATTCGCAACATCGCCACCTACGCCATCGACCTCGGCACCGCCTGCAAGAACAATTCCATCGTCAACTGCACGCTCGACGACATGGGCGCCGGCGGCGTCAAACTCGGCACCACCAACCTCCCGTCCGAAGACAAACAAGCCTCCGACAACCTCGTCAAAAACTGCGTCATCGCCCACGGCGGCCGCCTGCATCCCGCGGCCGTCGGCGTCTGGATCGGCCAGTCCCCCAACAACACCATCGACCACAACACCATCACCGACTTCTACTACACCGGCCTCTCCCTCGGCTGGACCTGGGGCTACGGCAACCACGCCGGCCACCACAACACCCTCACCTGGAACCACGTCTACAACATCGGCCAGGCCGTCCTCTCCGACATGGGCGGTTTCTATTCCCTCGGCAACGCCGAAGGCACCACGCTCAACCACAACCTCTTCCACGACATCGACTCCTTCGACTACGGCGGCTGGGGCATCTACTTCGACGAAGGCACCACGCATCTTCTGGCCGAAAACAACATCGTCTACCACGCCAAGACCGGCGGCTTCCACCAGCACTACGGCAAGGAGAACATCTTCCGCAACAGCATCGTCGCCTTCTCCCGCCTCGACCAGCTCCAGCGCACCCGCGACGAGGAGCATCTCTCCTTCACCTTCGAGCAGAACATCGTCTACTTCGACCAGGGCACGCTCTTCGGCTCCAACTGGAAGAACGACCACTTCAAGCTCGATCGCAACCTCTACTGGCGTACCGACGGCAAACCGATCGTCGGCTGGAACAACACCCCTTGGCCGGCCTGGCAAGCCAAGGGCCACGACGTCGATTCGCTCATCGCCGACCCCCTGTTCGTCGACGCGGCCAAGTTCAACTTCGCCCTGAAACCCGGCTCCCCCGCTGAGAAATTGGGTATCAAACCCATCGACCTCACCGCCGTCGGCAGCACCCTCCCCGTCCCCCCGTCCCCCAAGTCCCCCGCCTTCCCCATCCCCGATCCCAAGCTA
>JBEKVL010000044.1:0-18900 GCA_049514055.1 Tepidisphaeraceae bacterium
TCCTTCCACAGCCAACGACGCATCCAGTGGGGCTTCCATGCCAGCTCCTTTTTCATAAACCACGGGCCTCCGGCCCGTTACACCGCAACATAGTGTACCAAAGATGTGGGTAAACTTGAGGCTGGAAGCCCCTGCCACCAAATCCAGGCGGCCACAAACGATTCCGAAGATGACGGACGCGTCCAGAGCCCGATAACTTGGGTGGTATGGGCATGTACTCGTGCCCATACCAGCCAACGCCCTGTAGACGCAACCGGCAATCCCCTCCATAATCAGCCGACCTATGAGCAGCACGTTCTACATCAGCACGCCCATCTACTATCCCAACGGCGAGCCGCACCTCGGGCATACCTACACCACGCTTTGCGCGGACACCATCGCGCGATATCACCGGCTGGCCGGGGATGATACGTTCTTTCTCACGGGCACCGACGAGCACGGCATCAAGATGGTGAAGACGGCCGCGGCGGCGGGGATCGAGCCGCGCGTGCTGGCAGACAGGAACGCGGCCGTTTTTGAGCATCTCTGGAAAGAGCTCGGGATCACGCACGACGATTTCATCCGCACCAGTTCAGACCGGCACAAGGCCGCCGTGCAGAACATCGTCGCGCGGCTCCAGGCCAACGGTGACATCTATCTCGGCTCCTACGAGGGGTGGTACGACGAAGGCCAGGAGGAATTCGTCACCGAGACCGAGGCCAAAGCCCGTGAGTACAAGTCGGCCATCAGCGGCAGGCCGCTGACGCGCTACTCCGAGCCGACATACTTTTTCCGGCTCTCGAAATACGCGCCGAAGGTGCTGGAGTACATCGAGCAGAACCACAACTTCATCCAACCCGACTCGCGGCGCAACGAAGTGATCTCCAAGCTCAAACAGGGCGTGGACGACCTGTCCATCTCCCGGGCCACGCTCAAGTGGGGGATCCCCCTGCCGCACGACCCGCAGCACGTCGTGTACGTCTGGATGGACGCGCTCTCCAATTACATCACGGCGCTGGGATACTCGGCGGCCGACGACTCCCGCTTCCGCAAGTTCTGGCCGGGCGAGGTCCACCTCATCGGCAAGGAAATCCTCTGGTTCCATACGGTCTACTGGCCGGCCATGCTCATGGGCCTCGGCCTGCCGCTGCCCAAACAGGTTTTCGCCCACGGCTGGTGGACGGCCGAGGGTAAGAAAATGAGCAAGACGCTGGGCAACTTCATCGACATCGAACGGCTGCGTAAGGTCATCGCGACTTATGGCCTGGATGCGCTGAGGTTCTATCTGCTGCGCGCCGCCCCGTTCGGCTCGGACCTGGACTGGAGCAACGCCGACTTCGTCAAGAGCTACAATGAACTGCGCAACGTGCTGGGGAACTGCCTCAATCGCTTGCTCAAGATGATCGGCAGCTATCGCGGCAGTGTCCTACCAGCGCCTGGCGGAGTATTTGAAGAAATCGACCGCCAAGTCCTCGATGCCTGCGAGCAGTTCCCAGTCAAACTCGCCGATGCGTACAATCGGATCGCTCTGCAAGAGTGCGCCATGCTGCCACTCGAATTGGCCCGGACGGTCAATGGCTACATTGACTCGACCAGACCATTCAGCATGAAGAACGACCCGGCGGCCGCGCCAAGGCTCGACACGGTCCTCCACGTCTGCGCCCAAGCTGTCTACCGCGCCTTCGTAGGCATTCTCCCGATACTGCCGGAAAAAGCCGCCGTTGCGCTGACGCAAATGAATGCTGACATCACCGGACGCTCGCTATGTGAGCTTCTTGCAGCGGGACTTCCCATCGGCCACAAATTTGGCGAAGGCCACGTACTGTTCCCGCCCGTTGACCCGCCCGCCAAGGCGTAGGCGTTTGCTTCCTCCACCCCATGTTGTAGATTCTGAATATGGCCGAGATCCCGCAAAAACCTCAGAAGACCGTGGAAGAGATAGCCACCGAAGCCGGCCTGTATGCCGTCGATGCGTACCACTTTGTCGGCGCCGGGCTGAATTACACGGTCCAGAAGCTCAAGGGCGACATCAAAGACCCGGACGTGAACCGGCACATCACCGGCCGGGAGCTTTCCGAAGGGTTGCGAGAGTTCGCCCTGATGCAGTGGGGCATGCTCGCCCGAACCGTCCTCGCCCGCTGGAACGTCCGTCGCACCGAGGACTTCGGCCGGATCGTCTTTCTGCTCGTTGAGAACGGGTGGCTCTCAAAAACCGAGCAGGACAGCGAGGCCGACTTCAAAGACGTGTTCGACTTCGACAGCGCCTTCGGCCCTGACTACCGCATCGAGGCCAAACCATGAAAGCCAAACCCGCCGGCCAGCCGGCGCTGCCGCCAAACCCCTCGCCCTTCAAACCCCGGCCGGTGCTTTTCGTAAGCCTGCTGGCGGTCTTCCTTCTGTGGATCGGCTGGCTGCTCTATCTCTACTTCACAACGGTGTTCCCGTATCGGGGAAAGTAGGCGGCAAAGTGGGGACAGCGTACTCACAGGCCTCGCTTGAATTGCCCGATCCGGTCTTGCCACACCATCCGTTCACCCCTACTCTTTCTCCATCATGCTCATCCTGCTCACCAACGACGATGGCATTCGCGCGCCCGGCCTGGCGGCGGCGTATCGCGAGTTGTGCAAACTCGGCGAGGTCGCCGTTGTCGCGCCCGAAAACGTGCAGAGCGGCGCCGGCCACGGCATCACGCTCAAGAACCCGCTGGCCGTCACCGAGGTCACCATTGACGGGCTCTTCACTGGCATCGCCGTCGATGGCAGCCCGGCCGACTGCGTGAAACTCGCCATCAACCAGCTTCTGCCCCGCACGCCCGACCTCGTCGTTTCCGGCATCAACTCCGGCGTCAATGTCGGCATCAACGTCATCTACAGCGGCACCGTGGCCGCCGCGATCGAAGGGGCCTTTCTGGGCATTCCTTCCGTCGCCCTGTCGCTGCTGATGCGAAACGATGTTTCCCCCGACTACACCGTGGCGGCCGACTTCTCGCGGCAGATGATCGAGCGGATACTCAAGGCAGGCCTGGACCGGGGACAGGTTGTGTCGATCAATCTTCCCGCGCTCCAACCCGGCGAAAGACCCACGGGCATCCGCATCTGCCGCCAATGCACCCGCCCGTGGGTGGACAAATATGAAAAACGGGTCGATGCGGCCGGCCGCACCGGTTATGTGAACACGTCCGTTTTCACGCTCAAGTCAGCGGACAACGACACAAGCACCTCACCGCCTGGCAGGCGCGTAGCTGGAAACTGGAGTGAAAGGAGACGTCGCACCATGACCCGGCCGGTCAGTATCCTGAGAATCGCGATGTGGGGCCTCATGCTGGCCGCGCTGCTGGTCTTCGCAGCCTGGAAAATGCTCGGCCGAAGCAGAGCCATCAGCCGCGATGTCATCGCCACGGTTCCGGTCTTCTCCCTCGTGGACCAGGAGGGCCGGCCGTTCACCAACCAGACGCTGGCGGGAAAGATCTGGGTGGGCGATTTCGTGTTCACGCGCTGCTCCGGCCCTTGCCCGGTGATGTCGGGCAAGATGTCGCGAATTCAGACGGCGCTGGCCGGAACGCCCGTCAGGCTGATCACGTTCTCCGTCGATCCGGCCTACGATACACCGGCCGTGCTGAAGGAATATGGGAAGCGATGGTCGGCCGACTATTCGCGGTGGACGTTCGTCACCGGCACAGAGAAGGCCATGCAGGATCTTGCCCGCGCTCTGCTTGTGGGCATGCAACCCGCTATTGCGGATCAGCCCATCGTTCATTCCACGCACTTCATTCTGGTCGATGCCCAGGGCAATGTTCGCGGGCCCTACAACGGCGAGGAGGACGAAGGGTGGAGACAACTTGTAGCCGATGCGAGAACACTGTCGGGCGATTGATGCGGCATGACAGACCAGAATGCGGGGATGACAGACAGGAATGTCTGTCCTACTGGCCATCCAATGACAGACCAGAATGCGGGGATCACAGACAAGAATGTCTGTCCTACTGGATCCGGCGCAGGTTACGCCAATCTTCACGCCGGGACCGCGGGCAGGCGGATGACAAACCTGGTTCCGTGGCCCATCTCTGTTTCCACGGCAATGTCGCCGCCGTGCTGTTTCACAAGGCTGTAGCTGATGCACAGGCCCAGGCCCGTTCCCTTGCCCACGGGCTTGGTCGTGAAGAAAGGCTCGAAGAGCCGCCTCCGGTGCCGCGGGGCAATGCCGTGGCCGTTGTCCGAGATGTCCAGCAGCACTTTGCCATCCAGTGTCCGCGTGCGCAGTTCGATCCGGGGATGTTCGGAGTTCTCGACGGCATCCAGCGCGTTGATGAGCAGGTTGAGGACGACCTGCTGCATCGCCTCCGGCATCAGACGCACACGCGGCAGTCCGGGCGGCATATCCGTCTTGAGTTCAATCCGGTCAAAGCGGGGATCGAAACGCACCATGACCATGGCCTTCTCGATGACGCTGTTGAGTTCGGCCTCTTCCCAGTTGGCCTGCCCGGGATGCGCAAACGTGGTCATGTCGCGGACGATCCGGTTGATGCGGGAAACCTGTTCCCGCAGCGTGACCAGCGCCTCCGGCGTCAGTTTGTCCGGACGGCGCTGGAGCAGTTGCAGCAGCCCATCCATGCTTGCCAGGGGATTGGCGATCTCATGGGCCACTCCGGCGGCCATTCGCCCGGCGGTCGCCATCTTCTCGTGGTGGATCATCCCGGCCTGCTGCCTTTGGAGTTGCCGCGACATGCGGCGAATACGCCGGTTCTGTCGCACCAGCCGGCGCCTCTGCCGGCGTAACCCCGCGACAAGCCGGTTGGTCAGCCAGACCGTCAGAAACAGCGACAGCCCCCAGCCGGAAACGGCACTCCACTGTTGGCGCGTCTGCGGCAGGAGCCCCCCGCCCCACAGGCAGAAGATCAGCATTCCCACGGCCGCCGCAGCGCCCGTGTAGGCCATGCGCCGCGGCAGGAGCAGGCTCGAGAACACCATGTGCAGGGCGAAGAACCCCTCGATCGGCGTGTTGAGGCCGCCCGTGGCCGTCGTCAGCAGGCTCAGGCTCGCCAGATCCATCAGCAGTTGGACCCAGGCCAGGACCCGGGGGCTGGCCCCGATCTGCCGCGGCGGAAGCCTTTCGAGTTGTCGCAGAAACAGGAGCAGCAGGAGGTTATAGCCCGCGATCGCCAGGCCGACCGTCAGCATCGCGCTGTCCAGGAGATACCAGTGAAGCCATGCCCAATCCACCGCGGCGGCGGCCAGAACCGCGGCGGCGGCGATCCACCGCAACCGCACGAACCGCCGCAACTCGCGCATCAGGGGCGATGTCGCGCTGGCGTCAGGTTGTGACCGCCTGCTCCGGGTCATGAGGGCCGTCCTCGTTGTCGTGTTCGGCCGAAGAACGCTCGATATCCAGCATTTTGACACCTTGCGTATATTCCGTCAGCACAATACGCTTCAGGTGCTTGATCGCCTCCATTGTACGCGACATCCGCCCCAGACTCTCCTGGATCTGCCGGGTATATTTTTCCAGCACCGGATTTCCGCCCGCCTGCCGTCCGATCAGTTGCGCCTGGAGCGAGATCATCGTGGCCACCGTGTTCAGTTCATGATTCAGAGCGATCGCGAGCTGATGCACGGATTCCAGTTTCTTCCGCTCGTTCTCCTCCAGCCGTTCCGCCAGGCCGTTGAACGCCACGGCCAGTTCCCCGAATTCATCGTGCCGCTGCAGATCGACCCGGTAATCGAACCGCTCCCTGGCCAGTTCGCGAGTCGCCTCCACCAGCCGGTCCACCGGCCCCACCACCATCGACGCCATCCGCAGCAGGGTCAGGACCGAAAGATTGATCAGCACGATGAACACCACGGCCAGGACCAGCAATGCCTGGCGGAAGTGACGGATCAACTGGCCCTGCTCTTCGGAGGCATGCGCCCGCAGGTTCCGGCTGAATGCCAGCGTGTTTACACGCATATTCACAATATCCGATAACGCATCTTTACGATGTCTCGCCGCCCATGTCCCGTCCCGTGACGTTGCCAGACCGGCGACATGCTGGCGGAAGGTCCCCATTCGCTCGCGCATGGCGGCCAGAAGCGACGCATTCTCCGATTCCCGCGACAGGGAGAAGCGCGACATGGCGTCCAGCCGCTGCTGCATTGCCTCCAACGCATCCAGCACTGGATCCAGTCGCTGTTGTTGCCCTGCCTCAATCGCAAACAACTGGATCTCGACATTGGAGATCGTGAGCGCCAAGTCGGCCGCTTCATCCGTCGCCGCCCATACCTGTTCGTCCATATGGCGCAGATCCCCGAGCCGCTGCTGGAAGACCCAGACGGCCCCCACGCCCGTGACCACGAGCAGCGCGACCAGCGCACCGAACAGAACCAGCAGTTTGCGGCGAAGCATGATTCAATCCCCCTTTCCGGCCGGCCGCCGCGGCGGCGGACCACTCACGCCGACCATCTCCCAACCTTCACCGGCGGCTTCGATCAGATCGAAAACCGGGCCGAATTCCCGCGGTGATGTTGGAATGAACCCGTCGATCCCCAGCGATGACAGGGCTGTCTTCGCGTGGGGATCAGTTCCCATTCCCAGCAACGTCGCCTTGAGTGTCGTCGCCAGTTCCTCCGCCACGTCCGGGGCCACCAGCATCGTGTTATTCGGCACGGCCGGCCCCCTGGCCAGCACCCGGATCCTGGCCTCCGGATGTCCCCTGGTAAACGCATCGAGACGAAGATCCTTGACCCCTCCGACATCGGCCGCGCCCGTCATCACGGCCGTGATGACATCGTCGAATGTGCCCATCCACATCAGACGGGGGTCATCCAGTTGTGTCGGCTGGGAACCCAGCCGATGCAGCTCAGCGAGGGGAAACAGGCTGCCCGCCGTTGTGGTCTTGACCATCGCCAACTTGCCGGAACCCAGATCGCTCAGGCTGCGAATCGGCGAGCCGTCCCGAACAAAGAGAACCCCGCAATAATTAGCCGTCCCGCGCGTCTGCGGCCTGACCAGCGGCCGGGCACCGCAACGGTCCATGGCCAGAACGGCCACCAGCGAGCCGACCACCGCCGCCTCGATCCTCTTACCGGAGAACTCCGTGAGCACCGCCTCGTAGTCACTCAGCGTGACGATCTCGACCTGCCTTCCGACCCGCGGCGAGAGATAGTCCGCCAGCCCGCGGTAATTGCGTCGCAAGGCGAATACGTCGTATTCCGGCACCAGCGCGATGACGAACGGAGCGGCCGCCGCTTGCGTGGTCGGAACCGTGACGGGCCTGGGGCGGGTGTCCGGCCCTCCAAGCCATAGCAATGCCGCCAGGAGCCCGAGCAACACCACCGTCGACACAATAATTGCAGCACGAGCCATGTTCGTCACCCTGCCACATCTTAACGGAATTCGGGCGGCCCACAAACGCGAGGGTTCATGGATCCGGGTGAGGAGAATCCAGGCCGGGCAATTGCCCTTTCCACGTTCCAGACATATAAATCAGTATCGTTTGCGTACGTTATCGCCGATTGCGGCGATACCGCGTTCGGCATGGTTCCTGTTATTATGCGTCTTTGAACAGAACGGAGTGCTTCATGGTGGCCCACGTGCCCGCCGCTCAGGCCAGTCAGACCGCGATCCCCAGGACACCGGCCCTGCGCCTGCTCTTCTGGGAGAGCACTGTCGGCTGCAATCTCCAGTGCAGCCATTGCCGGCGCCTCGAGGTGTCGCACGCGCTTTCCAAACTGGACCTCTCGACCGAGCAGGCAAGGAGTTTCATCTCCACGCTGCCCGAGACCGGCCGGCCGATCCTGGTCTTTTCGGGTGGTGAGCCGCTCATGCGGCCGGACATCTTCGAACTGGCCGAGCACGCAACGTCCGTGGGCCTGCCCATCGCGCTGGCGACCAACGGCACGATCATGAACGATGAAATCGCCGCCCGCATCCGGGATGTCGGCTTCAAGCGCGTGTCCATCAGTTTCGACGGCCCGGACGCGCCGACCCACGACCAGTTCCGCGGCCCGGGCTCATTCGACAAGTCCATCGCCGGGGTGAAGTGCCTGCGGAAGATCGGGGTCTCCGTGCAGATCAACACCACCGTAGCCCGGCACAACTACCGCAGACTCGACGACACCTATCGTCTGGCCCTGGACCTCGGCGCCGACGCCCTGCATGTCTTCATGCTCGTGCCCGTCGGCTGCGGGATGGAACTAGACGAATCCGTGATGCTCTCGGGCCAGGAGTATGAAGACGCCCTCAACTGGATCTACGATCGGTCACTCGAGGGCAAACTGCACCTCAAGGCCACCTGCGCCCCGCACTACTTCCGCGTGATGCGCCAGCGCGCCAAGGCCGAGGGCGCTGCCATGCCGGCCTTCGCCCATCCGCACAAGAACATGGGCCATCCCGGCGGACATCCGGGCGGACATCCCGGTGGTGCTGCGGGCGAGCAGCCTGACATGACTGCGATGACCAAGGGGTGCCTGGCCGGGCAGTCGGTCTGTTTTGTGTCGCACACGGGCGAGGTCTTTCCGTGCGGCTATCTGCCGGTCAGCTCCGGCAATGTCAAGGCCACACCGTTCCCTACTATCTGGCGTGATTCGAAGATCTTCGCAGATATCCGCGATGACTCCAAACTCGAAGGCAAGTGCGGCATCTGCGAATACAAGAAGGTATGCATGGGCTGCCGTGCCCGGGCGTTTTCCGAAACCGGCAGTTACCTTGAGGAAGAGCCGAATTGCGGCTACACGCCGATCCGTATGCGCGGGCAGGCGGCGGGGTAGACCCGCCACAGGGATTGAGGCACGATGGCACGGAGGCACGAAGTGGAAGGGAGCCGGTGCGGACGGGATGTGACAAGGCTGTTCTCGCCTTGCGACGAAACTGGTGGGTTGTGGGACAAAGTCATTTCTTTTTGTGAAGCTCGACGACGACGTGGTTTTCCGCTCCCGGCAGTTCAGTGCGATGCACAATTGGCTGCTCTGCTCCAAGTCTCTGCAGCACCTTTTTCGCCGCATCAATTTCCTCGGCCGCCTTGGCGCCCTTCATGGCCAGCAGCCGGCCGCCGGGTTTGAGCAAGGGGAAACACCACTGCGCCAGTTCGCCGATGGCCGCCACAGCACGGGCCGTGACGACATCGAACTTTCCGCGACAGTCGGTGAGTCTCTCCGCACGCTCGGCGCGCACAACTACATTACACAAGGCGAGTTCGCGGATCGCGCGGTCGAGGAAAGCCGCTTTCTTCCGCGTGGATTCGATGAGCACGATCGAGACATCCGGCCTGGCGATGGCCAGCGGAATCCCCGGCACCCCCCCGCCGCTGCCGACATCCGCGAGACGGTGGGATTCGCGCGGCAGATGCGCGACCAGCGTGAGCGCATCGGCGACGTGCAACACCTCCGCGGAAGCCCGGTCGGTGATGCGGGTGAGGTTCATCACCGCATTTGCTTCGAGGAGAAGATCGAGATAGCGGTCGAGGGAATTGAGCTGTTCCTCGGAGAGTGGCGCGAGTTGGGACGAGAGCGCGTGCATTCGCTCCCGAGTCTACAGCGGCGTGGTCGATTTATCGACCACGTCACTCCCCCGGTATATACGAAATAACTCCGTCAAACGGGCTCGACGCGGTCGCGTAGCGCTTCTTGGTAATCCGTCCGGACTGATAGGACAGCCGCCCGGCCTCCAGCGCATGCCGCATCGCGTGCGCCATCTTCACCGGGTCTTTCGCGTGGGCGATTCCGGTGTTGAGCAGCACGCCGTCGGCGCCGAGTTCCATGGCGATGGCGACGTCCGACGCGGTGCCGACGCCGGCGTCAACAATCACCGGGAACGTCTTGTCGCCTTCCTTGAGCAGTTCCAGGCACAGCGAGATATTCAGCGGATTGAGTATGCCCTGGCCGGAGCCGATCGGCGAGCCGGCCGGCATGACCGATGCCGCACCGGCCTCCTTGATGCGCACGGCCGACCGGGGGTCGTCGCTGGTGTAGGCCAGCACGGTAAACCCTTCCTTCACCAGTTCCTTCGTCGCCTCAATCGTGCCGACGGGGTCGGGCAGCAGCGTCTTCTTGTCGCCGAGCACTTCCAGTTTCACCCAGCCGGCTCCCTTGTTTTTCTGTTTCTCCAGCAGATCCCGCCCGAGCAACGCCACACGGATCGCATCCTCGGCCGTGAAACACCCGGCCGTGTTCGGCAGGATGACGTACCTGGACAAATCGAGGAAATCGAGCAACGACCGACCCTCCTTGTCCACCAGCCGCTCGCGCCGCACCGCGACCGTCACCACCTGACACGCCGACGCATCAAGGGCCTGCTGCATCAGGGGATACGTGGCGTATTTGCCGGTGCCGACGAACAGACGGTTGCTCAGTTCAAACTGGCCGATCCTTAGAGTTTCCATGGCGGCAAAGCTAAGACAGATTGGGCCGGAGGTAAAGAGCGCGGTTTGTGCGATGGGCGATCAGGTTCCGGCGATGCGAGGCATAAGATTGGCTCCTTTCGGGGGTTACGCTGATTGTGAAGAGGGTGGCGGGCTGAAAAACCCCGTCCCGACCCCGTCCCGGATGCGTCCGGAATACGTCCCGGATAAGTCCTGAACCCGTCCGGAATACGTCCGGTTCAGTCCGGGAGGAGTCCGGGGCGGAGGGCGAAGGGATTGAGGCATGGCACGAAGGGGACGAGGCCGAAGAGATTGAGGCACGAAGGCACAGAGGCACGAAGTGGAAGAGGGAATTGAGGACGGAGGGATTGGGGCACGAAGGGCGACGATGCGAGGATTCAGGGGGCGGCGGCGGGGTGGGGGATTGGAGGATGGCGAGCATGGATGATATGGTAACTGATAGTGAGTTTGTTGTCAACTAAAATATTTTAATGTTCGATAAATATTTGGTTTGTGAGGAAGAGGCATCGGGCGCTGGGGGCGTGACCAGAAATCCGGGCAAGCTGCAAGTTGCTTCCACTGCGACCGTTGTCATTCTGAGTCGTACTCGCGAAGAATCTGGCTTTGGACTTCGAGGCCCGATCCATTTCTGTCGGCCGAGGTGTACACCTCGCTGCCGCACGTTACACTACTTCACGCTTAACCTACGGGTCGCAAACATGCAACGTATTCTCCCGATCCCCGGCACAATCGCCTCGGTCTCGTTCATCCTGGCCACGGGCATCTGGCTCCGCGCGGCCATCCGCTCATCCGACTCCTCACCCGCCACCGGTTTCCTTGGCCTGCCAACGCGCGGCGGCAAACTCACGATTGTCAACTGCGCATTTTGGGCAGTGTGGGCCGCAGACAACGCCTTTCGACTTGGCATTTATGATCACATAGGCGAAGTGTTGCTCCTGCCTCTGGTCATCGCTATGACCTTGCCCATCGGTTGGCCGGCACTGCTGCCAGGACTGGATAGCTGGGGATACCCACCCGCAACCGTTTTGTACCTCGGACTCAATGCCCCCGCTTTGGGCTACTGAATGTCTCGGATTCTGTCGAAAATAGGTCGCTGGCACCGTTACCATCTCTGGGGCCAGAACATTTGCCCGACGTGTGGATACGACCTGCGCGCGTCCTTCAACCGCTGTCCCGAATGCGGCACACCGTTTGGAGATGATCACCCGTCACCGCTCTAGAAAACCGCATCACTCCTGATACCGATAATTGAATCGCCCATTGGGTGCGGCGTCGCCGCTTAGCAGAAACTCGTCAATCTGCCCTTCCCGCTGCATGTTGTCCGACCATTTGAAGTCGAAGGAAATCGGTTTGGCCGGGTCGATCACGCCCAGGTCGGACAATTTCACGGCAAGCATCAGTTCATTGCCGGCCACCCGGAGTTTCGCCTCGCCGCGCGGGTGCCAGTTCCAACCTTGCGCCGTGGTCTCGACAACCGCCGTCGTGTTGTCCTTGAACCGCCGGTTCACGACCACGTCGTATCCCTCCCAGCCGGTCTGGTGATCGCGGTCGGCGTCGATGAAGAGTAGCATCCAGTTACCATCATTGCGCGGCGTGATCTTGTCGTGCGTCCGGGCATAGAAATAGACGTTCTGATCATCGCGTGTCACCTTCATCATTACGAAGTCGTTCCGGCCAGTCTGGTTGACGTAGCGGGTGATGTTGTTGTAGCCGGGATGATCGCGCCAGGCGGTGTCGCCGATGTCATCGCGGTATTCCGGTTTCACCGATTCCCACTGGGCGAAATCGCCGTCGATGCGGATCGTCTTATGCGGGCTCGCGGGCTGGGGCTTACGCACCCCCTTGTAACGTCGGATGCAGGCGGCGAGTTGGTAGTAGTAGTTGTCGCCGTGGCCGCCGAGCATGGGTTCGATGTCGCGGCTGTGTTCCTGGTCGAACGTATCCACGAACATCACTGGCCGGCGAATGCTGGCGAACTCGTCGTAACGCGAGGCGATCCATTCGTTCCAGCCGGTGACGAAGATGAACTGGGGATCCTCCTTCAGGGCACGGTCCCATTGCTCGGCGAAGTTGTATCCGTGATGTACCGCGCCGGGGCGCGGGTCGGTTGACCCGTTGTGGAAACTGCGGCCGAGCGCTGCCGGCTCGCTCATGGAGCCGAGACGGCCGGCGACGGCGTTCTGGGCGACGCCGACAGACATCTGCTCCTTCTCGCCGCGCGAGTTGCGGAAGACATGCTGGGGAAAGACATTGAGCCAACTCCAGTTGTCCGGCCCGCGCGGGGCGACGAAGTAATCCGGTTCCGGGCGGCGATAGGTGAAGAATTGGCGGATGGCGGTGTCGGCGCCTTCGGCGATACGCAGGCGCAACGTGCGTGCGCCGTCTGCGTCCTTGCCGTCGGCCAGCGCCCGGCCGCCGGGCAGGGTATCGCGCGAGGTGGTCCACCAGCCGGCCTTGCCCTTCACGGCCGACGCCTCCAGCACATATTCGCCCGGCGTCTGCGCCTCGGGAAACTCCAGCATCAGCCAACCATTGTCGCGGATGTTCTCGAATTGCTTCGTGGCGAGTTTCTGGCCGGCTTTGTACAGGGCAAGCGTGACGGCACTTTCTTTCTGAGCCCAAGTGGGAAAGCTGCCGCCCACGGCGTCGAACTTCTTCTCGGCCTTGAAGCGCTGGGCCAGCGTGTGGCCCTCCGTCAGCTCCACCGGCGTCTCGCCCTTCTCCAGCCCCGCATAGCCCAGCATGGCCCCGGGGTCGGCGAGGATCAGGGGCTTGCCGTCCCATTTGAACCACAAGTCCGGGAACTTCCCCGGTTCGTATAGATCGCGATAGAGTTCCCGTACCACTTTCCCCGGCGATCCGAACGGGCACAGGAACGCCACCTGCGGCGTGCGGCCGCCGTTTTTGCGGACATCCGCAAAGACGTCCAGCAGCGTCATGTACTGCGTCCGGTAGGTGAATTGATTGGTCACATCGAAGATGATGACATCGACGCCCGCGTCGGCCAGCATTTGGGCGTGCTTGCGGATCACCCAACGGTCGTCGGCGACGTAGTATCCGAAGAGCGGCTCGCCCCAGAAGTGCATTGCACCCATCGGACCCCAGAGCGGGCTGTTCTTGTTGTCGATGGCGGTGGGGTCTTTGGCGAGAACCTTGGTGACATCGAAGGGGCCACCATTGACATGCTGGCCGGACCAGAGGAAGTAGAACATGCCGATAAACCGGCCGGGGCGCGGCGGGCCGGCTTGTTCGAAAGTCGGCAGGGAGCGACCGAGGGCGTCAGTGGCGACCCAGGTGTCGGGGAAAGTGTCCCAGAAGCTCGGATGTTCGGCGGCCGCATCAAGGCCGGCATGACCGATTTCGCCGGAAGCTCCCAACAAGTGGAAACCGTCATCCCGAGCGTATTCGCGAGGGATCTGGCCTCGAACCTCCAAACCAGATGCTTCGCGAGTACGCTCAGCATGACCCTGGTCACGCCCAATAAATGGACGTGAAGAGTCTTTCAGACAATGAGGATGTGTCGGAGTACCGACACCATGGGCGAGACGCCCATGCCACGAGATTCTGGCGGCCACAAGCGTTTCCCGAAACAATGGGCACGCCCCTGTGAATCCACAAACCAGAAGCCCGACAACAACCAACGCCTGTGAGACTAATTTCATTTGCCGCATGATTGTGGCCGGTCAATCTACCGTCTGTGTGGAAGGAAAGGAAACACCTCATGAACTTGCTGCTTCGTTCGCTTCGATCGCTCTTCGTCGCCGGCTCCTTGGTGCTGGCATCGCAAACAGCCTTAGCCCAGTGGAAGCCCGTCGAGGGCAACATGATGACGCAGTGGGCCAATAACGTAGACCCCAAGGCCCCCCTGCCCGAGCATCCGCAGCCGCAACTCGAACGCAAGGCCTGGACCAACCTCAACGGCCTCTGGGACTATGCCATCACCGAGAAAGACGCCGCGAAGCCGGCCAAGTGGGATGGGCAGATTCTCGTGCCCTACCCGGTTGAATCCGCACTCTCCGGCGTCAAGAAGCCGCTGACGAATAAGGAGAATCTCTGGTATCACCGCACGTTCGCGGCCCCGCAACTCGCGGCCGGGCAACGTTTGCTGCTCCACTTCGGCGCGGTCGACTGGGAATCCACCGTCACGCTCAACGGCAAGGCGTTGGGCACGCATCGCGGCGGCTACGACGCCTTCACCTACGACATCACCGACTCCATCAAATCCGGCGACAACGATCTGGTGCTGTCCGTCTTCGATGCCACCGGCGGCTATCAGCCCAAGGGCAAACAGCATTTCCCGGCCATCAAGAATCCCGGCGGAATCATGTACACCCCCTGCTCGGGAATCTGGCAGACGGTGTGGCTCGAAGTCGTGGCCGAGTCGTATGTCGATGACATCCGCATCACGCCGGATCTGGACGGCGGCAAGGTCGTCGTCAAGGCGATGGCGAAGGGCAAGGACGCGGCGGGTAAGGTGAAAGTCACGGCACTGGCAGATGGCAAGGCCGTCGCGTCAAGCGAGGGCGCTGCCGGGCAGGATATCGCGTTGAAGATCGACAGCCCCAAGGTCTGGACGCCGGACACGCCGTTCCTCTACGACCTCATCATTGACTACGGCAACGACAGCGTTCACAGCTACTTCGGCATGCGGAAGGTCTCGGTCGGCAAAGACGACAAGGGGTTTGTGCGCATCCTGCTCAACAACAAGTTCGTGTTCCAGGTCGGCTTCCTCGACCAGGGCTTCTGGCCCGACGGCATCTACACCGCGCCGACCGATGAAGCACTGCGGTGGGATATCGAGGCCACCAAGAAACTCGGCATGAACATGGCCCGCAAGCATGTGAAAGTCGAGCCGCAACGGTGGTACTACTGGGCCGACAAACTCGGGCTCATTATCTGGCAGGACATGCCGGCCGGCGGGTTCAGCAAAGGCACGACCAAGGAAAAGGACGGCACGGCCGCTTCGCCCGAGGCCGACCAGAATCTCCAGACCGAGTTGACCGCGATGGTGCAGCAGCACATGAACCATCCCTCGATCATCATGTGGATCGTCTTCAACGAAGGCTGGGGCCAGTACGACACGCCGCGCTTCGTGAAATTCGTCAAGGACATGGACCCCTCGCGGCTGGTTTCCAACGCCTCCGGCTGGCACGATCGCGCCTGCGGCGACATCGTGGATATGCACAACTACCCAGGGCCCGGAGCGCCCAAGCCCGAAGCCGTCCGCGCCTCGGTGCTGGGCGAATTCGGCGGTCTCGGCCTGCCGATTCCCGGCCACACCTGGGTCGAGAAGTCCTGGGGCTATCGGGCGATGAACTCCCAGAAGGCGTTGACGGGCAAGTACATCGACCTGCTCAAGAAAGCCTACGAACTCAGAGACTCGGCCGGCCTGAACGCAATTGTGTACACCCAGACCACCGACTGCGAAACCGAGTGCAACGGCCTGATCACCTATGACCGCGCGGTCATCAAGCCGGAGTTGGAAAAGACGGCCAACGCCAACCGGGGCGTGTTCCCACCGACGCCGCAGGAGATCATCGTCGTCCCCACCTCGCAGAAGGAGCCGATCAACTGGCGTTACACGATCGAGAAACCGGCCGACAACTGGTTTAAGCCGGATTTCGACGCCTCCGCGTGGAAAGAAGGCCCCGCCGGTTTCGGCAACGGCGACGCCGGCAAGGAGGCCGCCATCCGCACGCCATGGAAATCGGACGACATCTGGGTCCGCCGCGAGTTCGACTTCCCCGACGTCAGCAAGGACGACCTGATGCTGCGGATGCTCCACGACGAGGATGCCGACGTCTACATCAATGGCGTACTGGCCGTGCAGGTCAAGAGTTACAACTCGCTCTACGAAAACTTCGAGATCACCAGGGAAGGCAAGGAAGCGCTCAAGCCGGGCAAGAATACGATCGCCATTCATTGCCATCAGACAACCGGCGGCCAGTACATCGACGCCGGCTTCGTGCGGGTGATCGAAGCACCACTGCCAAAATGACCGTCTGAGTGTTCGTCCATGCTGTGAAGAACAAGACACGCCATCTGACGAGGATGACGTGTCTGTTACTGCAGATGTCAGATTTGAAATTTCACATTGTGAACTTCATATCTGATTGCCGGATGTCGCGTCCGCCGAGGCGGAGCCTGCGTGGGCTACTTGAGTTCCTCGAAGCTGCCTATCGCAGGCAGTGTCCCGACCAGCGGCCTGGCATAGTCGATGAACGCCTGGGTGATATCGTTGCCATCCGTGCCGATGTACTCGGGCGCCATGTGCCTGGTCTCGCGGGCAACCGTGGCCAGCGGCGTGAGGTGGTATTCGATCTGGTATCTGCTGCCGGGCTTGCGGCGCATGGCGACAGAGCCCTCGGCGTTTTTGGGATCGGCGCTGTACCGCACGGCCAGTTCGCCGACCTGTCGGGCTTCCTTCGCGTCCGTCTTGCTGACGTAGCCGGGGAACGACCGCTGGAGGTAGCCGAAGGTGTCGGCCCGCACGCGGAGTTTCTTGCCGGAGGGATTGGGCAATTTCTTGCTGATGAGGCCGGCAAGATAGTCGGCCAGGGCGCCGGTGCCGGAAAGCTGCCTGTTGCCGTGTGAATCGACTTCCTGGTCCTGCACGATCTTCTCGGCCCAGGTCACATATTGCCCCTTGGCATTCTTCTCGGGAAGGCTGATGCCTTCGGAGGCGGCGATGATGCAGCGGCCGAGTTTGCTGTAGACGCGATCCACGTCCGCCAGGAACTTGTCTTCCGTCAGCGGCGCCTCGGGGACGTACACGAGATGCGGGCCATCGTTGGGATACTTGCGGCCGAGCACCGAGGCGGCGGTCAGGAAGCCGGCGTTGCGGCCCATGACCACGTTGATCTTGATGCCGGGGAGGCTCTTGTTGTCGTAGTCGTCGCCGATGAACGCGCTGGCGACAAACCTGGCGGCCGACCCGTAACCCGGCGTGTGGTCGTGGACGCGCAGGTCGTTGTCGATGGTCTTGGGCACATGGAACGTGCGCAGTTCGTAGCCCTCTTTCCCGGCCAGTTCGTTGACAATGCGGGCGGTGTCGGCCGAGTCGTTGCCGCCGATGTAGAAGAAGAAGCGGACATTGTTCTTACGGAAACCATCGAAGATCTTCCTGCAATACTCGGCATCCGGTTTGTCGCGCGTGGAGCCCAGGGCCGACGACGGCGTCGCGGCGATGCGCTCGAGCAACTCCACCGGCGCGTTCTTGAGCCGGATGAAGTCGTTGTTGATGATGCCCCGGACGCCGTGACGGCTGCCGAGGAGTTCGTCGATGTGGCCCGCCTTCTGGGCCGCGAGGATCACGCCGACGAGAGACTGGTTGATGACGGCCGTCGGGCCGCCGGACTGGCCGACAACGGCGTTGCCTTTAAGATTGTTGGACATGGAAACACTGGCCTTTCTCGTGCCGCGTCTTGCGGCAGGAGGGGGAATCATATTCGGACTGCGAATTCCATCAAGGAGGCGCCTGTAGCCGCGATGGGTCATCGCGGCGAGGAACCGCGATCGCCGATCGCGGCTACAGTCTCACTCCCGCGCCACCGGGTTTTCCAGTTGGCCGATCTTCTCGATCTCCACGATCACCCGGTCGCCGGGCTTCATCCACACCGGGGGCGTACGGGCGAAGCCGACGCCCTGCGGCGTGCCGGTGAGGATCACCGCGCCCGGCCGCAAGGTCATCGTGCTGGATAGGCTCTCGATCAACGAGGGAATGTCGAAGATCATGTCGGAGGTGTTGTTGTCCTGCATGACCTGGCCGTTGAGCGTGGTTTTCAAGCGCAGGTTGTTGGGGTTGGGAATCTCATCCCTGGTGACGATGCACGGGCCGAGCGGGCAGAAACCATCGAACGACTTACCGCGGGCGAACTGGCCGCCGCCGAGGTTCTTGTCGCGCTGCCAGTCGCGGGCGGAGACGTCGTTGGCGATGGTGTACCCCAGGATGTAGTCGTACGCCCTCTGTTTGGGCACGTCCTTGGCCGGGCGGCCGATGACGATGGCCAGTTCGCCTTCGTAGTCGATCTCCTTGCTTCGCCTGGGGATCAGGATCGGGTCGCCGGGGTTGTTCAGCGTGTTGCCGGCCTTGATGAACAGCATCGGGTGTTGCGGGAGCGTCATACCGCTTTCGGCGGCGTGCTCGCGGTAGTTCAGGCCGATGCAGAGGATGTCGGGCGGGATCAGCGGGGCGAGCAGCCGTTCGACAGGCACCGGCCGCGTGCCGATCCGATGGGGTCCGACAATATCACCCTCGATCACCACGGCCGTGCCATCGTCCAGCCACTGGCCGAACTGGACCTGACCGTGGGACATGAAACGAATAATGCGCATGCGGCTCCTTCTCCTTGGCAAACCGACAGTTTCTCTCCGGCGTGGTCGATTTATCGACCACGTTCCGACACCATCTCGTGTGCGAAGTCAATTATACAGGAGGATCGCACCCTTGTTACTCACATTCCGCACCCCTCCGCGTTAAGTTTGACGATATAGGGAAGGCGTGGGCGGTCTGGCACGGAAGCCAGTGCCCTCTGCAATTCGGCGGAGGTCTGGGGCATGGATGCAGCAAC
>JBEKVL010000045.1:0-15724 GCA_049514055.1 Tepidisphaeraceae bacterium
TTCGAGCAGGCAATCCTCGAAGGTGTTGTTGTTTCCGGAGACGGCGACAGCCCCGTGCTGGGCCATGTTGGCGGCGTAGCGGAATCGAAGGCCGCGAACCAGAATGTGCGAGCCTTGGCTGTTCCAGATCGCATCGCGCACGGATGCCTCCACCCGCGTGTCGCGCTTGCTCAGGTCGGCGTTGTTGGCCGTCCAAACATACAACCGCTTGCCCTCGGTGTCGGCGAAGAACGTGCCCCGACTGAGTTTGTCCCGACTCAACACCTGGCGCAGCGGGTAATGCTCGGCGAACACCTGCTCGCAGCGGCCGATCAGCAGGTGGAAATCGTCGCCGGGATGCGTATTGGTCCGATTCCAGCCGATGAACTTGTGCGGCCACGGCGTGCTGAATATCCGCTCCTTCTCATCTTCTCGCTTCCAATCGGTCAGCAAATCCGCTCCCGTCACGACCGCGTGCTCCGCCGTAGCCGCCTCGACGATAATCGGTTTCTCGGCCGTTCCGCTGGCCGCCACGACGACGGACTCGCGATAGGTGCCGCTGTGGACAATGATCCTGTCGCCTGCGGCCACGCCGCGCACGGCATCGGCGATCGTCCGCGTCTGCTCTTCGACCGCGACCTCCGCCAGTTTCTGCGTGGACACATGCATCGTCTTCGCCTCTGCCCACACGGCCAGTGCAGCCAGCACGACCGCGCCCGCCACCACGATCCGTCCGCGCCGACAATCTCTTTTTGCGGTTGCCATGCCCGACATACCACCACTGCATCGCCGGGTTGATGCCCCGATGACGCCGTCCTCTGCAGCGGACGATGAAACAGAACATCAGCCGCGAAAGCACGAAGGCGCGAGGACGGACGCGAAGAAGATTAGATTGATCCGCTTCGCCTCCTCCGTCGCGATTTCGCGCCTTCGCGGCTAATTCGTCGCCAGATACCGGCAATTGATCACCTTCTCAATCAAATCCTGCGGCACATAGTAATAGTGATTCGACGCCTCGAACCCGATGCGTGAATCCTGCCTCGCCAAGTCGAACAACTCCCGCGCGCACGCTTGCTCATCCTCCAGCAATCGCCGGAATTCCAACTTCAACCGCGGTCGCTCTGCCGCGACCGTCGCCTTGTCAGCCAGCGCATCGCGTGCCACCACGAACCGCACCTGGTTGGCCACGCTACGGAAATGCAGCCCCGCCGCCCGCGCCAGCGATGCCTCGCGCCGGGCCTCCTCCACAAACTCCTTCGGCGCAGCGGCCGCCGCCTGCTCCATCTCCACCATCGCCTCCTTCCAGCCGGCCGCCACCTTCTCAAACTGCCCGGCCAGCACAGCCGGCGGATACGGCCCGCTCCATCGCTTCACGTCGTCGTACGGGAATCCGACCATCGTCGCCGCGAATCCCGTCGGCTTGCCATACAACAGATTCGCCGGCCCCATCTGCACCGGCGAACTGTAGATGACACCGACATCAAACGGATACTCCGCGAATGCCCTGCTGAAGAGCGTCCACGCCTTCCTGACATGGGCAGCCCCGTCCGGCCCGAATCGCTCCCGCGCGATCGTGTCCAGTGCCTGGTCCTTCGACGGCACCGGCCGCCGGGCCAGCAGGCTCGCCAGCCGCAGGTTCGGCGATGGATATCCGCCCAGGCTCCAACTCAGCATTGTCCCATCCACTCCGGCCCACGAGAGCCTCGAACAGTGCTCGGCCACCAGGTCCATCACCGGCAGATACGGAACGGCCGACAGTTCCCAACTGTTGTTCAGTTGCACCTTGGCCACGCATTTCAAACCCGCCTCTTTCGCTAACGCCCAATGCCGCGTTGCGCGCGGCCCAGGACCGACGGCCGAGAGAGAATACTCGCCGACCGACGTGTTCACGCCGCCCCGCGAAATCGGCAGCGACCATTCGCTGACCGACATCAGCCACACCGACTTGGGCAGTTGCCGGATGATCTGCGGCGCCCAGGCATCCGTCCAGCCCCAGTCCCACACCAGCACCCGCGCGTTGGGGTTGCCTCGATGCACGCCCGACTCGATGGCTGCGTTCACTTCCGCGATGATGTCGGCCGGTTCCCGCTTCTGGCACCGCACGCACCCCCTGGCCTGGCCGTGCGAGGTGCAGTTGGTCAGGTTCTCCGACGCCGTGATCGTGAAGACCCCCGCCAGATCGGGCACGTTTGTGAACACATGTGCCAGCGAATCGCTCAGCCACTTCCTGACGCGCGGGTCGGAGGTACACATGGCGATGTGGTCTCCCTCGCGCACGCCCGCCATCTCCTGGCGATCCTTGAAGAACGACTCGGGCATGGCCCGTGGCTCGTTCATGTACAGATACACGCCAATCCCGAATCGCTTCGCCCGTTGCACCAGCACGCGGAGATTCTCCAAACGCTGCTCATGCCCCTTGCCAAATTCCGGAAACTCCCCGCCGGGTGCCAGTTGCCGCAGCACCACATGCAGCCACACTCCGTTCACACACCTGTCGGCCAGTTGCTGCAACAACGCGTCGGGATATGGATCGAGTGACGGATCCAGCAGCGGATCGCCGAATACCGCGAAATAGGAATAGAGAAATCGCAGCCCCCCCTGGTTGTCGGATGTGACTGGGGTCGCCACCGTCCCGGTCAACTTCGCCAGAAACCCCAGCCTTGGCTCGGCCGGCAGTGACAGTTGGGCCCCGAACTCCTTCTGCACGAGCGCCGCAATCTCTGCCTCCCGCTTCTTCGTGTCCGGTCCCGGTGCGATATACACCAGCCGGTCGCACTTGGGCTTGCGGCTCCCCAGCTTGATCCAGAGGAAATCATCTTCCCGCAGCGTCTCCGCCAACTGCTCCGGCGACATCTCCAGCAGCGCCAGCAACTGGTCGAATGGCAACAGGTGCCAATTCCGCCGGATCACCGTGAGATAGAGCCTGGACTTCATCTGCGGCGTGATCGCCACTTCCGCCGGCAGCCCCATCGCCCCGGCCACCGCCCGCACATTCTCCGCCGACGTCCCCAGCACCCTGCCCATCCGTTCCGATTCCACCAGGTTCCAGTTCCGCCAGACAAACGTATGTATCCGATCCGGAAAATGTGGTGCCTCCAGCCCCGCCGGCAAACTCTCCGCCGGCAACTGGCCCCGCGCCGCCAACGCCACCATTAATCCGCACACAACCGCCATCAGCCCGATGATGTTTCGCATAGCCACACCTCCTGCGGAAACTGTTATCACAGGCATTGGAGGAGGAGTCAAACGGGCTGTACTTCCCCAACCGGCCGGACTGCCTTTTTGGCAATCAAGAGAGAATTCGCCGCGAAGGCTCAAAGTCGCGAAGCCGGACGCCAAGAGAATCGACTGTGCCCGCCCACGGCCAACCCGCCCTCCAACGTGGCTTCCATGAATCGCCGCAAAAATGCACAAACGTCGCAAAACGAAGGGAGGACGATGCACGCGCCACACCACCCATTAACCATCCACCCTTCTGTGCCTTTTGAGCCTTTTCGTCGCCATCAGCAACTTGCCGCGAGGGCTCGCCCATGAGGGAATTGGTGGGCAGTGCCCACCCTACTTGCCACATATTCTCACATTTGTAGACAAGTATACCCGCCGTCCATCGAGGTCGTAGACGGCCTCGCCGAACATCGCGGCGTAACCCTTCTCCGGTGATTTCAGTTCGTAAGCATATTTGCCATCAACGGGCGTAATGGCCTGCTGGTGCCAGTTGGCTTTCCGGAAATCCTTGGTGGGCGACTCGGCCAGCCACGCGGCCACGCTCGCCGGCTTCACGTCAGACCCGACGCTGAGCCGGAGCCCACCCCCCTGCTCGGCCAGATCCCAGGTCAATTTCGGCAGCGTAAGCTTGCCGGCAGCCTGCAGTGCCAACGCGGAGACGCCGCCGATGACGCGGATCGGGTCGTTGAGGCCGTGGCCGGAATTGGGAATATAGAGGATGTGCTTCTCGCCCGGCAGGGCATCATAGTAAAGGTTGAGGGAATCCAGCGTCCAGTACGGATCGTTCGTGCCCAGCAGGATCAGTTTGGGCATGGTCAGCTTCTGCCGATACGAATACGGATCGACGATCGCCAGCAGTTTGTGGCCGGCCTCGGTGTCCATGCGGTCCTGAATCTTCAGCCGCGTGTAGTCGCCCACCTGCTCGCTGTAGCCGCCGTAGGTCTCCTTCTGCTTTTTCATCTGCGCGCCCATGTTCAGCACGTCGATGACCATCGGCGCGATGGCGGCCACCCGCTCGTCCGCGGCCCCGGTCAGCCAGGTCGTCCAGCCACGCTTCGAGGCACCGGTAACGACGAATTTCGTTACGTCCGTCTGCCACTGGTTCTTCGCGAACTCCTGCACCGTGTCCATGGCCCGCACTGCGGACTTGGCCATCGGCAGCAGCAGCGGCCAGTCCTCCTCGCCGGTGTTGAGGTACTGGTCAAAAGTGTGGGCGATGATCTGGTCTTCCTTGAGCCCGCCGAAAACCGGTTGAAAGGGCACGCACTGCAAAAACGCCACCGGCATTTTCGTCGATGTCGCCACCATCGCGGCCATTCGCAAATCCCCGGATTTGGGGTCGATATTCTCTCGCTCGCGCCCTTCCCGCCACGAGCCGCCGCCGATGATCAGCAGGGCCAGCGTGTTCTTCTCCATCGCCGCCGGCCGGACGATGATGAGCTTGTGTTTCCAGGCAATGCCGTGCCACGTCTGCGACACCATGTACAGCTCGTCGTACTGCACGGGACTGTTGGCCGGGCTGCCGCCGATGCGCGACCAGGCATAGGTCGGATCCTTCGCGGCGACATAGCCGGCGAGATCGGCGCGAGCCGACGTGCAAACAAAGGCCGCCAACAGCGCCAACAAGAATACTTGTCTCATCTCTGTCTCCTGCGAAACGTGTTACTGCCACGGATTCAGCACGCGCGCCCCGGCATCTGCCACGTCCTTGATATTTCGGGTAACGAGGACTAAATCGCCGGCAATCGCCACGGCCGCCATCCATGAATCAGTGACCGGCAGAATCCGGCCCGTTCGCTCCAGCCGGGCCACCAGCGATCCCCACACCAGCGCGGCCCGGAGATCGACACCGACAATTTGCCCGGCGTATTCCACCATCAGGTCATCATTGAACCAGCGTTCCAGCGCGGTCTTCTTGCGCGATTCAGGCAGGCGGTCAATGCCACGGCGCAACTCCGCGACGGCCAGGACGCTCAGATATGCCTGCTCGGGCTCAAGCGAATCGAGGAACTCCAGCACGGTTGGACTGGGGTGGGGAATCATTCCCTCGGACACGACACAGGTATCAAGCAGATAGCGCATCGCACGACTCACTTAGAAATGCGGCCCATCCCGCGGCGGTTCCGGCGATCGGCTGATGTCCAGTTCCACGCGCGGAGCCGCGCGCAACACATCCGCCAGAGACTTGCGCTGCTTCTTCATCCGCCGGTATTCACCGGACGCGACCACGACAACGGCTTCCTTGCCCCGGCGCGTGATGGTCTGGGGTCCGCTGGTCATGGCGTTGTCCACGACCTCGCTCAACCGGCTTTTGGCTTCCTGAAGCTGCCACTGGTTCTTCATCAATCGCTCCTGCCTAGTCTGACTAGAGTGTACGGTGCCGGAGTTCGCATGGCAAACACATCCGGCGATCAGAAGGTCGTTTGTCCCGCCCTGAACAGGGCCTCGCAGCAGAACTTGAACTTCTTGCCGCTGCCGCAGGGGCACGGATCGTAGCGACCGACGGGCGCTTCCGGGCGTCGCCGGCGTAACTCATCGCCAAATTCACGCAGAGAGGCTTGCGGATCGTCGGGGTCCGAATAGCGAACGGATTCCGATGCGCCGGCGTCCAGAAAGGCCCTGATGATCATCGCGTTGCGGCAACTCCGGGCTTCGGGAGTCAGCCCCGGTTCGGCGCCCAACACCAGTCCCGCGGCCTGCAGATGCATGGCAATCACCTTGAAATCCGCGGTGGTCACCGGCAACGCCGCCCCCGTGGTCATCCAATAGTCGCCCAGGCAAAGCAGACGTCCGCCGAAGAGAACACCTGGCTCGACCGTGGTGCCAAACCCCATGTCGATGATCGTGCGGTCTTCACGGGTGGAAAGGCTGGTCACGTCCGCGCCCACTCCGGGGATACGCTCCAGAACGCCGTACACATCGTATTCCGCCGAGCAGGCTGCCAACAGATATCGCCGCTCGGCCGGATCGGCCGCCGCCATGCGGGATTGGGCATAGCGTTGGATGGCCGTGGTCCCGTCGCGAATGAGGTCGTACATCGCGAACTCCATCAATACCGCTACGGTTTCCTCGGAGTCGAAAACCAGAATCCCCGATCGCAGCAAACCGAGCATGCGTCCGGCCGTCTGGATGTCCTCTTTCGACAGACCGCGGGTTATCTCCGCGTTGGCGCGATTGGACAGGGTACGGATGTGGTGATAGTCGGAAACCAAGTGCTTGTAGTCGTCCATGACGCGAGTCTCCTAGATTCCCGGGCGATCTGTCACGAAATGACGAAGTTATCAACAGATGCCGGGCGGGTAGTTGGCGGGCGCACAAAGCCGCGATCCCCCATCGCGGCTACAGAGCGTCTGCGACCTCGCAAGTTCGGAGTTCACGCTTCAGCGTGTCTTACCGACGTTCAGACAAGCAAGACACGCTGAAGCGTGAACTCCGAACATAATCACACATCCAGATTCTTCACTTCCAGCGCGTGTTCCTCGATAAACCGGCGCCGCCGCTCGACGTCCTCGCCCATGAGCACGGAGAAGAGCTGCTCGGCTTCACTGGCTTGTTCGAGGGTCACGCGCAACAGCACGCGGCGGGAGCGGTCCAGGGTGGTCTCCCAGAGTTGCTCGGCGTTCATCTCGCCCAGGCCCTTGTAGCGCTGGATCTCGATGTGGCGGCGGGCCAGCCGGTGCAGTTCCGGCACGATCTGGGCCACGCCGGCAACATTTATGACCTCCGCCTCGTTGGTCAGCGCATACCGCGTCATCAGCTTTTCGCCGCTGATCGATTCCTCCTGCGTCAGGAAGTAATCGTCCGTGAGCAGGCCCATGGCATCCAGCTGCGCCAACAGTTTTTCCAGATCCTTCACCTCGTGCAGCTCCTGGCTCTTCTGGAGGCGCAGACGATTCTCGGCGTCGGTCTTCTTCTGTTCCTCGGTCAATTCAGTTGCTGGCTCCTGCGTCGATTCGAACAGCAGATCCTGCTCCTGGAGAAAGACGTCGCGATCGTCGGCCGACAGGAAGAAATGGTCGTGCCCGTCAACCACCACGCGATAGAGCGGCAGCCGCCCGGCCGAATCCCGCTTGGAGAGGAACTCGGCGAAGTCGATCCCGCGCCGCTGCACCACCCGCACCGATTCCTCCACCCTGGCCAGCAGGTCAAGCACCCGCCGCAGATCCTCGCCGGCCATGCGCGACGCCTCGCGTCCCTCGTCATCGCGAATGATCAGTTGCGAGCCCTCCAAACCCAGTTCAGTGAGCTTGTTGCGCATGGCCCGCTCGTTGAGCACATACTCGCTCTTCTTCTTACGGGTCACCAGATACAGCGGCGGCTGGGCGACGTACATTCGCCCGGCCTCGATAAGCGGCCTCATGTGCCTGAAAAAGAACGTCAGTAGCAGAGTGCGGATGTGCGAGCCATCGACGTCGGCGTCGGTCATGATGATGATCTTGCCGTAGCGGCGTTTCTCAAGGTCAAATTCCTCGCGGATGCCGCAGCCCATGGCCTGGATGATCGTGCGGATTTCCTCGTGGCCGAGCATCTTCACAAGATTGGCCTTCTCGACGTTGAGGATCTTGCCCTTCAGCGCCAGGATGGCCTGGATGTTGGAGTCGCGGCCCTGTTTGGCCGACCCGCCCGCGGAATCGCCTTCGACCAGGAACAGTTCGGTGTCCTCGTTGCTCTTGGAGCGGCAGTCGGCCAGCTTGCCCGGCAGGCCGCCGCCATCGAGCGAGTTCTTGCGCCGGGTCAGCTCGCGGGCCTTGCGGGCCGCCTCGCGCGCGTCCGCGGCGAGCATGCCCTTCTCCACGATCGACTTGGCTTCCTTGGGGTTCTCCTCGAGATAGCTGCCGAGATAATCGCCGACCGCTCCCTGCACGAAGCTCTCGACCTCGCTGTTGCCCAGCTTGGTCTTGGTCTGGCCCTCGAACTGCGGCTCGGGAAACTTGACGGAAATGATGGCTGTCAGCCCTTCGCGCAGGTCGTCGCCCGACGGCCGGACATCGTTCTTGAGCAGCCCGGCCTTCTCGGCATAACGGTTCATGCAACCCGTGAGCGCCGTCTTGTAACCCGACAGGTGCGTGCCGCCTTCGTGCGTATTGATGTTGTTGCAGAAGGAGAAGATGGTCTCGTTATAGCCGTCGTTGTACTGCATGGCGACTTCAATGACCAGCCGCGTCGCCGGGTCCTCCTTCCGGAAATAGATCGGCTTCGGCAGCAGCGGAATCTTGCCGTCGTTGAGATGGCGGATGAACTCGATGAGGCCTTCGGTGTACTTGAACTCCTCCTTCTTGCGCGTACGCTCGTCCTCAATGACCATGTGCAGGCCTTCGTTCAGGTAGGCCATTTCGCGCATGCGCCCGGCCAGGATCTCGTAGCTGAAGTCGATGGCCGGGAAGATCTGGTTGTCGGGCTTGAAAGTGACCCGCGTGCCCGTGGGGCTCGACCAGCCCACCGCCGGCACCACCTTCAGATCGGCACTCTTCCGGCCGCGCTCAAACTCCATGTGATGGCACTTGCCGTCGCGCAGGACCTCGATCTCGAGCCATTCGGAAAGGAAGTTGACGACGGAAGCGCCCACCCCGTGCAACCCGCCCGAGGTGCGGTAGGCCGAGTGCTCGTTGTGTTCGAACTTGCCGCCGGCGCCGAGCGTGGCCAGCACGACCTCGACCGTGGGGACGCCCGCGGTCGGGTGAATGCCGACGGTAATGCCGCGGCCATCGTCCGAGACGGTACACGAACCGTCCTGATTGAGCACGACCTTGATGGTCTTGGCGTACCCGGCCAGGGCCTCATCGACCGAGTTGTCGACGATTTCCCAGATGAGGTGGTGCAATCCGCGCGAGGTGGTATCGCCAATGTACATCGCCGGGCGCTTGCGCACATGTTCCACGTCGTCGAGCACCTGGATGGTGCTCTCGTTGTATTCCTGCGGCTGGGGCTTGGGACTTGTATTGGTCTCCGTATTTGGATTCGCGTTCGTGTCGGACATCTGGCAAAACTCCATCTGGTTCATCGCGGCGGACCTTCCGTGCAAGCCGCCTCGCGCGTCATTCCGGCTCTGGGCAGACACGGTTCCGCCGCAGGCAAAATCGAAGCGGGCATTATCGCATAAACTGCACGCCAAGGCCACAGCGACGAGCCATTCGACTGTTCTGCAAGTTATTGCGAAATAAGCAGTTACGACCGAGATAAACATTCGCGATTTGTCATCTGTCATTCCCCCGCAATTCGCATTCGCTTCCCGCCCGCAAATGCCGTATTTTACGCGGACACTACGGTCGTATAATCGTGCGACAGCGCGCTTTATTGGCTGTCGTCAGCAGGAGCCTTGTTAATGAAGTGTGCCGTTCTCGAGATTCCGTTCAAGCTCCCGATGCGGCGCTGCCCCGAAAACCCCGGCGGCAACGCGGCCAGGTGCGCCGACTGCGTGAAGGAACGCATCGGTTGGCGGCCGGGCATCCAGAACGTGGAACTGACCTCCGAGGGCGAGTCGGCGATGCTCCGCCTCTCCTACGACCCGCGACTGCTCACACTCACCCAGCTCGAAGCCGAATTGCAGCGCGTCGAGCCCTGCATCCACACCAACCGCACCCAGACCGTCCTCGGCATCGACGGTATGGCGTCGCCGACCTGCGAGCGGCGGATTCATTCCACGCTGGCGGGCATGACCGGCGTGGTGGCGGCCGCGTCTTACACCGCCGGCACCATCCGCCTGGAATATGACCCGGAAACATGGGATCTGTCCGAGATCATCGCCCGCATCGAGAAGATGGGCTATCACGTCCGCGGCCAGCGGTCAACCGAGATCGGGGCCGAACTGGCCGAGGTGGCGGTCGTCGCCCCCCTGCCGCCCGCCGGCGGCCCGCTCGCCTGGGCACGCGATCATGTCGAGGTTCTGCTGGTCGCTCTTTCGGGACTCCTGCTGCTGGCCGGATTCTTGGTGCATCTCTTCCACGGCGCTAAACTGCCTCCTGTCATTGTCGTTCGCTTTCCGCTGCTCGCGGCGTTCCTCACGCTTGTTCTCCACGCCTCGCCGTGGCTCCGCATCACGTTGCTGGCGGCCAGCGCCATCCTCTCGAGCACCGAGACTTTCGCTGCCGCCACGGAGGCCCTGCGCGGTCTCAAACTCGACGTCGACGTCCTCATGTTCGCCGCCGCCGCCGGCGCCGCCTACCTGGGCCAGTACGAGGAAGCCGCACTGCTCCTGTTCCTCTTCGGCGCAGGCAGCGCCGGCGAACACATCGCCCTGAAACGTGCCCGCAGCGCCATCAGCGCCCTCTCGAAGATCGCTCCCGAAAACGCCCTCCGTCTCCAGGCGGATGGTTCCACCGAAACCGTGCCCGTGGGGCAAATCGCCGTTGGCGACCGCGTCGTCGTCCGGCCGTTTGACCGCGTTGCCGTCGATGGCGAGATCGTCGAGGGCTCCTCCGCGCTGGATCAGTCGGCCGTCACCGGCGAGTCGATCCCGGTCGAAAAAGTCCCCGGCGACAGCGTCTTCGCCGGAACCATGAACAACGAGGGCCGCCTCATCGTCCGCACCACGCGCCTGGCCGGCGAAAGCACGCTCTCCAGGATCATTCGCCTGGTCGAGGAAGCCCAAACCACGAAATCGCCCACGCAGGTCTTTACCGCCAAGGTCGAACGCTGGTATGTCCCGGCCGTGTTCCTCGCCACCACGCTCATCGTGTTCATTCCGACGCTCGTCTTCCACGGCGCCTGGGACGTCTGGTTCTACCGGGCCATGGCCTTCCTGACCGCCGGCTCGCCCTGCGCCCTGGCCATCGGCACGCCGGCCGCCGTCCTCTGCGGCATCGCCCGTGCCGCCCGCGACGGCGTGCTCATCAAGGGCGGCATGCATCTGGAGAACCTGGGCCTTGTCCAGGCCATCGCCTTCGACAAGACCGGCACGCTCACGGTCGGCCACCTCACCGTCAGCGATGTCATCCCGCTGGCCGATTCCAGCGAAGATGAAATCCTCTCGCTGGCCGCCAGTGTCGAGGCCCACAGTGTCCACCCGCTGGCCACCGCCATCGTCAAGGAAGCCAAGGCCCGCGGCTGCACCATCCGCGAGGCCACCGACGTCGGCCAGCATCCGGGCCTGGGCGCATTCGGCCGAATCGACGGCCGGCGCATCGCGGCCGGGAAACACGAACTGATCACCGGCGACAGCAACGGCGACTCGGGCCTGCTGGCTCGCGTCGACGAGCTGGCCGGCAAAGGCTGGGCCATCGTCCTTGTCGGCCGGGACGACAGGCCCATCGGCCTGATCGGCCTGTCCGACCAGGCCCGCACCAATGCCCCCGAGGTGCTCAACCACCTGCGGCGACTGGGGATCAAGCGTAATGTCATGCTGACCGGCGACCACGTCCTGGCGGCCCGGGCCATCGCCAGACAAGTCGGCGTCGACGATGTCCAGGCCGGCCTGCTGCCCGAGCAGAAGCTCGAATGCCTGCGCGAACTGTCCCGCCAGTATGGCCATGTCGCCATGGTCGGCGATGGCGTCAACGACGCCCCCGCCCTGGCCCAGGCCGCCGTCGGTATCGCCATGGGCGCGGCCGGCTCGGACATCGCCATGGAAACCGCCGACGTCGTGCTCATGGCCAGCGACCTCGGCAAACTCCCCTTCGCGATCGCGCTCTCGCGCCGCAGCCGGGCGCTGATCGTGCAGAATCTGGTGATCGCCATCGGCGTGATCGCCATTGTCGGCCCGCTGGCCGCGTTCGGTTTTGCCAACCTGACGCTCGCCGTGATCCTGCACGAAGGCTCAACGGTTGTCGTCGTGTGCAATTCCCTGCGATTGCTGGCATTCCGCAATCCTGTCGGCAGCGCAGCATAATAACCCACATCCCCCCCCGACTGGCCCAGCTCCGCACAACACGATAGACTCCGGCATCACTTTGTGGCACAGGAGTTTCCCTTGGACCCGCTGCTGCGTCTGACCTCCATCACCAAGAGCTTCGGCGGCGTGCAGGCGCTGAAGGGGGTCTCCTTCGAGCTCCAGCCCGGCGAGGTCCATGCGCTGGTCGGCGAAAACGGCGCGGGTAAATCCACCCTCGTCAAGGTCATCACCGGAGCCCATCCACCCGATTCCGGATCGCTCCAGATCCGCGGGCAAACCCTGAGCGACAACGACCCCGGCATCGCCCGCTCGTGCGGCGTGGCCGCCATCTACCAGCAGCCGGCCCTGTTCCCGGATCTCACTGTGGCCGAGAACATCGGCCTGCGCCTCGAGACCGGCGGGACGTGGCGTGCGATTAACTGGGGCGAACGCCGCCGCCGGGCAAAGCTGCTGCTCGACCAGGTCGCCGCGGAGGTCTCGCCCGAGGCACTGGTCCGAGACCTCACCATGCCCCAGCAGCAGCTCGTCGAAATCGCCAGTGCCCTCGGCGGCAAGGCGCGGATTCTCATCCTCGACGAGCCCACCTCATCGCTCAGCGACCGCGAAGTGGCGCACCTCTTCCGCGTCATCCGCGAACTCAAGGCAAAAAACGTCGGAATGATCTACATCTCGCACCGCCTGGAAGAACTGCCGCAGATCGCCGACCGCGTCACCGTGCTCCGCGACGGCAACGGCGTCGGCACCCGGCCCATGTCGGCCATCGACAGCAAGGAACTGATCCGCCTGATGGTCGGCCGCGACTTGACGGCCGTCTTCCCGAAGGTTTCCGCGCCGAGCGGTGATGTCATCCTCGAAACGCGCGCCTTGGGATGCGGCCAATCCGTCCACGACGTACATCTGACCATCCGTGCCGGCGAGGTCGTCGGGGTATCCGGACTCATCGGCGCAGGCCGCACCGAACTGGCCCGAATCCTCTTCGGCCTGACCCCGTCCGACAGCGGGCAGATTTTTTCCCGCGGCCGGCCGGTCACTGTTGATTCACCCGAGGCCGCCGTCGCCCTGGGCATCGCCCATGTCCCCGAAGACCGCCGCCGCCATGGCGTCGTGCTGGAGATGCCCGTGTCGGCCAACACCACACTCGCCATCCTGCGGAAGATCTCGCGCGCCGGCATGATCGACTTCGCTCAGGAACAGCGTATCGCCACCTCCTTCGTCGATCGGCTCGACATCAAGACCCCCTCCGTCAACACGTCCGTCGAAGATCTCTCCGGCGGCAACCAGCAGAAAGTCGCCCTCGCCCGCTGGCTGGCCACCGAGCCGTCGCTCATAATACTCGACGAACCGACACAGGGCGTGGACATCGGCGCCAAGGCCGAGATCCACCGGCTCATCGGCCAGATGACCTCGTGCGGCATGGCCGTGCTCATGATCTCATCGGAATTGCCCGAAGTACTCGGCATGAGTGACCGCATCGCGGTGATGCATGCGGGGACCATCGCCGGCATGCTCGACCGGGCCGAGGCCACACAGGAGAAGCTGCTCGCGCTGGCCCTCGGCCACACCCCGCAAGAACGGGGAAACGATGTTGTTGTTGAGAATCTCTCGACGACCGCAACACGTCATCCTGAGCGTACTCGCGAAGGATCTGGCCCCAGACTCCAAAGCTGGATCCTTCGCGAGAACGCTCAGGATGACCCTTCCCGAACCACCGGCACTTCGCCGTCGGCTCAAAGCTTCACTGGAGAAACCGGGACATGGATCGGCGGCCTTGCCCGCCACCGGCGTGAACTCTCCGTCGCTGCCGCCTACTTCGCACTCCTGCTGGTGCTGGCCATCGCCGCTCCGGACTATTATTTGCGCGGCCAACTCCGCGACACCTGGATCAGCGCCGCGCCGGTGCTGGTGGCCGCGGTCGGCATGACGCTGGTCATCCTTGCCCGACACATCGATATCTCCATCGGCGCGCAGTTCTCCATCGGCGCCGTCGCGGCCGGAATGCTCGCCAAGTCCGGCCTGCCCATGCCCGCCGTGGTGGTCTGCACGCTCGCGCTCGGCGCTATCATGGGCGCGCTCAACGGCGGACTGGTGGCCGGACTTGGACTGCCTTCAATAGTTGCCACATTGGCTACGATGGCCATTTTTCGCGAGTCGCTGCGCTGGTATCAGCAAGGGGCGTGGATCATCGGCCTGCCGGCCGGCTTCCAATGGTGCGGCGCCCCACAGGCAGCGGGGCAGGGCATCGTGCTGCTGGTGGCGCTGGCGGTCCTCGGCCTCTTCGCCTGGGCCATGCGCTGGCTGGCCGCCGGGCGTGCGGTGTACGCCGTCGGATCGGACCAGGATGCCGCGCGCCTTGCGGGCGTCCGGCCGCGCCGCGTGGTTTTCGGCGTGTTCGTGCTCATGGGCATCTTGACCGCGCTGGCCGCCCTGCTCCGGGCCGTGCGCTTCGCCCAGGTCGATCCCAACTCCGGCAATGGATTGGAACTTCAAACCATCGCGGCTGTGGTGGTCGGCGGCACCGCGATCTCCGGCGGCCGCGGCACACTGTTCGGCAGCCTGCTCGGCGTGGCCCTGCTCGGTACCATCGGCTCGGCCCTCGGTCTTCTCGGCGGCCAGGCCCAGTGGGACAAGGCGATCCAGGGCGCGGTCATCCTCCTGGCTGTTGCTTCGGATGGTCTCTCGCGGAGGGCGAATTGACACACTCATTCATTCGATTTTCGTTCCGGCATTGCCCCGATCGGACATCGGTCTAATATGTCGATCACGCCCGACACAAACTCGATGACACCCATGGCCACAGACTCGGCTCTGCGCCCCCTGCCGCGACAGGCCATCCTCCCCCTGCTGCTGCTCATCGAGATCGCCATCTTCGCCTGCATCGGCACCAACTTTTTCACACGGACCAATTTCTTCGAAGTCGCCCGCATCAGCACCGAACTCGGCCTGCTTGCCCTGGCCCTGACCTGCGTGATCGTCACCGGCGGCATCGACCTTTCCGTCGGCTCTCTCATGGGACTCTCGGCCGTTATGCTGGGCAAACTCTGGCGCGACCTGGGCCTGCCGCCGTATGTCGCCGCCGCGGCCACACTCGCCATCGGCGCTCTGGCCGGCGGGCTCAATGGCCTGATCATCACCCGCCTGCGGATCCCCGCCCTCATCGTCACGCTCGGCACCTACTCCCTCTTCCGCGGCCTGGCCGAGGGCCTCACCGGCGGCGCGGACAATTTCACCAACTTCCCCAAGAGTTTTCTCTTCATCGGCCAGGAATACCTCGGCCCCGTACCGGCACAACTGCCGATCCTCATCCTCGCGGCCGCCGGCTTCCGGCTCCTGCTTCACCGCAGCACCGTCGGCCGGGCACTGTCGGCGATCGGTTTCTCGCCGCAAGGCGCACGCCACGCCGCCATCCCGGTGCAGCGCCGCGTCATGCTCGTATACGTTCTGTCCGGCTTCGTGGCCGCACTCGCAGGCGTGATTTTCGTCGCCCGTGTCGGGCAGGCCAAATCGGATGCCGGCACGGGCTACGAACTGGCGGCCATCACAGCCGTCGTGCTCGGCGGCACCTCCATCTTTGGCGGCCGGGGCACCATCCCCGGCTCGCTCACGGGCCTCTTCGCCATCGCCATCCTGCAGAACGGGCTGCGCCTGGCCGACCTGCCGCCGGAACTGGCGGGCATTCTCACCGGCCTGCTCCTG
>JBEKVL010000046.1:0-15716 GCA_049514055.1 Tepidisphaeraceae bacterium
CGGAAACGCTGGAAGAACTCGCTCAGGTTGGCGATGGCGCTGTCACGGAAGATCTTCCTCGTGCCGTCTTCTCCCACACTCAGCCGTTCGACGATGTGGCTCACCAGCCCGGCCAATTCGCTGGTAAATGCCTGCTCGGCGAGGCGTACCGCCTCGTCGAAGCGGGCGGCGATCCGCTGCCGTTCCGCCTCGTACAGTTGAGAGTTGAGCCGGAGCAGATACTCTGGCGGCTCGACACTGGGAAAATCACAGGCCACGTCGAACAGGCCGGACAGCGATTCGGGGTAATCTCCCGGGTTGAACAGGCTTCCCAGCCGCTGCCGGGCGGCCTCCTTGAGCTCGGTGAAGTGCCGGTCGAGTTCGTCGACGGCCGTCACGAGCTCGGCCTTGTGCTCCGCCATCTGTCGGGAGAAGGGTTCGACATCCTCCTGGCGGATCAGCCGCATCCCGGGCTCGGGATAGGGCAGCGACAAGCCCCGCCAGTAGTTCTGAATCCGGGTGCGGATGGCAGTCACCGCCCGGAACTGCTCGTGGCGGGTGTCAATCAACTTCTTGCCAGCCGAGAGGAAAGCGCCTTCGGCCCCAAAGCTCTCGGCGGCCTGTTCTTTCTGATCGGCGTTGAGTGATTTCCTCGTCCCGAACCAGGTGAAACTGACCCGGGCCGCGGCGAAACTGGTCCGCAGCCGCTGGGCGGCCGGGAGGGGAGTTGTACGCCGGGCGGGTGGATGATCGATGGTCATGGTCATGAAGACCTCCTGTGTGAAAACGACAACGTCCCCGGCAGCGCGAATGCCGCCGGGGACGATGGATGGATCCCGGTGAGATTCGATTCAGTTGGCCGCCGTGCGGCTGACTCGCCGGGCGACGGGTGCCGGTGCTTCAGCCCCACGCACATAGACGCCGGGCCGGCTGGCATCGAGACAGCGGCCGGCTGCCCAGGTGCGCAGCCGCTCCACGCTCTCCGCCGCGGTCACGGCGACGGGCACGACGTTCTTCGCCGCCTCCCGAAGCGGCAGGTCCAGGAGCGCCGCCAGTCGACAACAACTTTGTATTTCCGCCCCTGTCCAGGCGCGGTCATCGGGCCGCTGGCTGTCGGCGGGTAAGCCATACTTCTTGAGGTGGATCGGCCAGATCTTCTCCTTCTCGGCCGTTGACGGCAGGTCGATGAAGAAGACGCCGTCCATTCTTTCGGCGCGGGCGAACTCCGGCGGCAGATTGCTGATGTCGTTGCTGGTCATGACGGTAAAGATGTCGCTGGTGTGGTCGTTCATCCACGAGAGGAGACTGCCGAACATGCGGGCGGAGACACCACTGTCGGTCTGGCCGGAGGAAGCGACACCCGACAGGGCCTTCTCGGCTTCGTCGAGGTAGAGCACGGCCGGGCTCATGGCATCGACGATACGTAGAGCCTGTCGGGTGCGCTCTTCGCTCTGGCCAACAAGCGAGCCGAGCAGGCTGCCGACATCGAGGATCAACGTCGGTCGCCCCATTTCGTTGCCCAGCGATTTGCACAGCATGCTTTTCCCGCAGCCCGGCGGCGAGAGCAGCAGCACTCCTTTGGGCCGGGCCAGACGGTTCTTGCCACTCAGCGCGCGGACGCAGAACTGCTTGAGCGTGTCCAGGCCGCCGATGTCTGCAAACGACTCAGTGCCCCGGTGAAGCTGGAGCAAACCCGACTTCTTCAGCGTGCCGCACTTCAAATCCCAGACGTTCTGCGGGGTGAGCCGGCCCTCACGAATGAGAGATAAACTGTATGCAGCTTCAGCTTCAAACCGCGTGAGCCCGGCCGCCGCGTCGATCAGCCTGGTCAGATCCTCGCCCGTGGGCAGTTCATCCCTCTCCGTGGCAATGCCCCGGGCGATCTGCTCCAGCTGCTGGCGGTCGGGCAGATCATGCTCGACAACGACGAAGGCCTTCTCCAGTTCCACCGGGATTTGCACGACGGCGGAGAGGATCACGATAAACGTGCGGCTGGTCTTGCCCTCGTGGATCTGCCGGCTCAGGGCCTGCACGATCTCGGTACTCTGAAGGAACCGGTGGAAATTGGGCAGCACGAGCAGGGCAGAACTCTCCGGTTTGGCCAGACTGCTCAGGCTGCGGATCGCGGCGACCGGGTCGGTAGTGCCGGGTGTGGCCTGGCCGCCGGCCTGCAGGCCGCGGTCGATATCCCACACCGCCAGCGACCAACCCTTTTCTTTACACATCCGGGCAATTTCGACGAGCGCGTCAGGGTGTTCATGCGACTGTACCCAGATGCCGGTGAACGCGGCGGCGATATACTCGCCCAGCCGCTGAGATAGTGACATGGGAAACCTCCTGTTGTATTTGGATTGGAGAATGACAACAGCGTGGGGAAAAACGCTGAAGGAAGATGATGGCCGGACCCTCAGCCCGCCTGGCCGGCAGCTTCGAGATGCTCGAAACTCGGATATTTCAGGATCGGCGCTTGCAGATCCGGCCCGATCAGATCCTTGAGCTTTCCCGCCAGCGCGGCGATCTGCTGGTTCCATTCGCCGACTTCCCGGGCCGGGCCTGGATATCCCGCTTCTCCCAGTATTCCCCCTCATCGCTGACACTCTGCAGCAGGCCCAGGTTCCGGGCCTCATCCAGCATCCGGATCACCAGCAGGTGGCAGCGGAGAAAGTTCTCCACGCCGCCGCAGTTGGCGTTGCTGGCATATTGAGTCTTGCAGAACGAGCGCCACGACCAGCCGCCCAGGCCGGTACGTAGCCGACGCCGGCGGTGGGGGCAGACTTCCCGGTCCACCACGCCGATGCTCACCGGGTGCAGACACAGGCCGAAGTTGGCGGCCTCGCAGCCATCGCCGGGCTGAGTCTCGAAGGCGAGCAGATGCCGGGGTGAGACATTGTAGCTGCAGGATCCGTGCTCGACGCTGCCGCCGGCTTGGATCAACAACCAGCGGTGGGGAGAACTCGGCGGCTGACGCTCAAAGTCGCAGGCCCGGCCGCGCAGTTCCACCAGCGGCCCGACGGACTTGAAGGGCAGGTCCAGTGCCCGCTGGCGCAGGTGGCTGAGCATCTGGCGGATGGTCCTGATGGACGGAGTTTCGGTCTTCAGTGAATAGTGAATTGTCAAACCCATAGGCGACCTCCTGGTCTGGGTGAAAGAGAAAGATGCAACGGCAAAAAGACAGCGCGGGGAGAATCGGCAGGTTTCAACGGCCGGTGTTCTGTTGCGCCGGCTGCTGGAGGGTGGCCGGCTGGTACATCTCGGGCGTCGCGGTATCGTGCCGAACCTCGCCCAGCGTCCGCTCGATGAACCGGCTGGCGTCCTTGCACGTTGCGCCCGAGAACCCCCTGGTCTGGACGGTGGCCTCGCCTTTGGTATCGACGATGATCTCGATGGTCATGCCACACCTCCGACCGATACGGTCAGCCTAATCGAACCATCGGCCAGGATCTGCTCGGTGACGGCGTGCCCGGCCTGCCGGGCCACGAGGCGGGCCTTCTCCACGGCGTAGGCCTGGAGCAGCTTGTCGAGCTCCTTCTGCTCCCCCCAGGCCCCGTTGTACGTGTCGAACCTGGCCTCGCCGGTGACGGTGTCGAAGACGGCGGGATACGTCCAGCCGGGAAGTTGGACGATGAGGCCGCTGGCCTCGCCGGCGAACAGTTGTGCCTTGCCCTGCGTCGGTTGGGAAAGCCCCAGCCGCGCGCAGGCGGCGGCCAGGGCGTGGGGGTCTTTGATCTGAGTCTTGATGTTCACAATATGGGACATATAAATCTTCTCCGTTCTGCCGGGTACACCGGCGGGGTAGTTGGGTAAACCGAGGGCATCGGTTCGCCCTGTTCTGTGGGGTCTTCAACGCCGAAACGTTTTCGGAGCAGACATTACTTGAGCTATTGCCGTGTTGCTCGCGACGGGTCTCCGGACGGGTCAGGCGACTTGGTTGGGGCGACTGATGCCGCCGGCGGCGTGAATCTCGCGTACCGCCCCCGTGGTTCTCTTGATGTCAGGTCAACCGCTGAATCCGGGCAGGGTATCAACGTGGGTGATCTGCTCGGGTGCGTCACCTGGACCCCTGATAGCGCACGCAACAAGCCAAATACGCTTCCCAGGCAGCGGGAATGCAGGTCGTTGAAACAACGGAGCCCCAGATGCAAAGAAGACCATTGAGCATTGCTCTATTGATCGGCCTGTTGGCCGGCGTGAATTCGGTGAGTGCCGCGGCCGCCGAAGCAACGATACCTTCGGCCACACGCCCAACGAGCCTAGTGCCGCCCACCCGCGATCCGAACACGCCTGGATACGTCACGGCCAGGGAGTTGCCCGACGCCGCCAATCCGTCGGCGGATGCGGATGGGAACTTCGTCATCGGCCCGACTCACAAACGCGCGCCGGAAATGACGGTGCAGGAGGGCGTGCCCCAGGGAACGGTTTTTGACTTCACCGTGAACTCGGCGGACAGCAAGATCTATCCCGGCATTGCCCGGCAGGCCAATACGTTTGGCACAGCGGATCCCACTGACCCCGCCAAACTGGTGGTGACCACCAGCCACCCCGCTCCCTACACCCGTCGCGTGGCGGTTTATGTCCCCAGGCAATACCTCCCCGGCGCGGCCGCGCCCTTCATGGTCGGGGCGGACGGCCCCGACCGGTCGTTGTTCACGGCGTTGGACAATCTTATCGCCCAACACCGGGTACCCGTCATGATCGCCATCTCCATCGGCAATGGCAGCGGCGACGCCCAGGGCAGCCAGCGCGGCCTGGAATATGACACCATGTCAGGCCTGTACGCGGAATTCGTTGAGAAAGAAGTGCTGCCGCTCGTGGAAACGCAATGCCATGTGAAATTGACCAGGGATCCCGAAGGTCGGGCGACGATGGGCTGCAGTTCTGGCGGCTCGTGCGCTTTGATCATGGCCTGGTATCATCCTGACCTGTACCACCGCGTTCTCACTTACTCCGGCACCTACGTGAACCAGCAGTGGCCACACAACGCCGAAACCCCGCACGGCGCCTGGGAACTTCATGAACACCTGATCCCCAACCGCCCGGTCAAGCCGCTGCGGATCTGGATGGAGGTCGGCGACCGAGATCTTCTGAATCCGAATGTCATGCGCGACAACATGCACGACTGGGTCGTCGCCAATGAGAACCTGGCCAAAGTTCTGGCCGCCAGGGGCTACCATTATCAGTTTATCTTTGCCCGCAACGCCGGGCACTGCGACGGAAACGTGAAACAACAAACGCTCCCTGAGGCTCTGGAATATGTGTGGCAGGGCTATCCCATCGCAGGGGCGAAAGACGAGCCGGCTGATTTGAGGCCCAGGCGATAGGCGGCTCTGGCCAGCGCCTGCACATGGCCGGGCAGGCTGCCGCCCTCGTGGAAGCGCTCGCACATCACCAGCGACTGGATCTGGGCGTGGCCCATGCCCAACACCCACGCGGCCACCTGTTCCTCCTGCTCGTGATTGTGGGCGACCAGCAGCCCGGCGAACTGTTCGACGCTGAGGTTCGCCTCCAGCTCGGGAAGCGCCTGTCGCGCCAGCCACCAGCCGAGCAGGCCGTCCACCGCGTTGAGGATGCCGGTACACCAGCCCATGCGGGGATTGTCCTCCGCCTCGGGATAGGCGATGGCCGCCGCGTCCAGCAACTCTTCGACGTCCCCGGCCATGTTCCAGTCACAGAAATTGTGGACGTCGCCGAGGTTGTTCACGCACCGGGGGAGTTGGCCGCCGTCGATCATGACCTTGAGTTCGGCGAAGCGCGTGCGGATCATTCGATCGGTCCACCGATACGTGCGGACGGCCTCGGTCACATCTTCTGTGTCCAGGACGGGGTACGCCGGCTCGGGCACATCCCGCGGCACGATCTGGATCGCGAATCGCCGGCCGCCGCTTTGGCGACAGCCGGGATCCGGATGCTCGGCCCACAGTTTCAGCCAGACTTCCTCGCCGATCTCCGGGTATCCCCGGCCAAAGCAGGGGCAGGTGTCGTGGTGCCAACTATGATCGACCGCCTGGCCGCTGCGTACGAGTTCGACTATTTCCGGGGGCACGGCGTAATCTCCGCCGTGCTCCTCCTTCCAATCAGGCATGTGGTATCTCCCTTCGGTGAGGCGACGGTTGTTCACGTCGCGGCTTTCTCCACAGTCCAGGTATCGGTGTTGAGGGTGTGTGAGTATTCGCCGGGGTACTGGTCGTAATCGCCGGCTCCCTGCCGCACCCGGTCGATGGCGTCTTGAGGGCTCCGGGCATCGACCGCCACGGGCTGGACGTGGACTTCCCGGACGTTGACGATGAACCGGGTTGTACCCGCGCCCACCGCCCGGTCGCCGGATTCGCACGGGATTTGCGGCCGGGCCAGCGTGTGGCGGAGACAGCCCACGAGCAGGTCATCGCCGAACACGGCGGGGTCGAGTTCGAGGTTGCTCCGCAACCCAGCCTCAGCCTCGGCCCGCTCGACCGCGTTCAGCGACCGGCCCCGGCGCTGGATATCCACCAGCGTCCCGGCCTCGAGGTCGACAACCAGCTCGAGCAGCGTCGCCGTGCTCTCGACAAAACAGTGTTCCCAGGGGTATCGGTTCATGAATCCTCCTCGCTTTCATGGTGAGAGGTTGTTTTCGCACGCCTGGACTGCGGTCTCGATCCCCTCGAGGTAGGCGGGTGCGATGATGTCGATCCCGGCACACGCGTGGGCGAGGATCAGCGCTTCGAGTGCGTGCATCGCGATGTCGTGGTCACGCTCGTCACCAGCGACGCTTTTCCCGCCGTGGAGCTCAGAGCTGATCGTCCCGCCGCCGCCATTCAGCTTGACCACGATGCCAAAACAGGGAAGGACGATGGGATGGGCTGGCGGGAACGGCTCGGCAATGTACCTGAAGACGGGATGGCCGGCGGGCAAATGCGCCCGCAGCAGCTTGAGTATCGGGCGGCCTTGAGGCCATTCGCATTGCTCGCCCATCAAGATGGCCCCGACCAGATACAGCCCATCCGCGCCTATATCATCCATCTCGAACGACTCGGTCTGCTCCCTGAGCAGGCGGTAGACCTCGACCGCGAGTTGCAGAGTTGAATTCGCATGATCACTCTGGTCCGGGGTGTCTGGTGGGGTGATATCCATCATGTTGTTTCCTCGTTTCTCGGTGGATGGTGGATTCTCGAAGAACCTGCTCGCGTGTCGTAGGGCGTATGCGAAGCAACGGGCGTGCGGCGTGTCACCGCGCCACCATCTCCCCGGCCAGGAGATTCAGGGAGATATCCCGATCCACGGGCAGGCCACGCAGCCAGCGCGTGAACGCACTGAGCATGAGCCCGGCGGCGATCGACGCGGTGTACACGGTGCTCCTGGCGGTACACGAGCCGGCAAACGCCTCGGCCTCGGCGAACAGCGTGGTCGCGTAATAGCTGTCGGAGGCCGGCCGGTCGGCGGCCAGCACGCGGATCACCTCGGCCGCCATCCGGCCATCGACAAACAAGCCGCACCGGCCGCGGAGTGTTTCCCAGATCAGCTTGCGGGTTTCGATGCTGTCGACACACGCGAAGATCACGGGCTGGATTGTGCCTGTGGCCAGCGCCGACAGGTCTTTCACCATCGATCGGCGGAAGCGCTCGTTGAGGGGTGTGATCTCGCACGCGGGGTTGATCTGCCGGCAGAGCCCTGCGGTCGCCTGCACCTTGGGCTGGCCGAGGTCCACCGGCCAATAGGCCTGGGGCGCGAGGTTTTCCACGCCCACGGTGTCGAAGTCAATCAGCAACATCCGGCTCACACCGACGGCCACGAACTGGACCGCCACCTGCCGGCCGATGGCCCCGACGCCAATGATGATCGGACTGCACGTCACCAGTTTCTCGGGCGGCACGATTTCCCGCTGGCGGATATCCCGTTCGGCGAGATTGAAGGTGGCCGTGGTCATCGCACCACCTCCTGCTCCGCCAACGCCATCTGGCGTTCGGCCTCCTCCTGCATCGCCAACTCCTCCATGTACTCCCGCCACTCCGGCTCGATGAACGCATCGTCCATGGCCACTCCCGACACCATGTCTTTGGCGGCCGTGGACGGGGTGAGGCCGGAGGCGAACGGAACTGGGTGTATCCGCTGGAGGTATTCATCCGCCCACTGTCGAATCATGCCGGGAAACCTGTCCGCCAGCTCGTACGCCAGCCGCGGCCAGGCCGGCCAGTCGATACGGACGGGGATGATCACCTCAGCGCCGGGGCCGCCACGGACCCGCAGCCGGGCGTAGATCTCCCCCGAGCGGGCGATGATGAACATCAGCGCCCAGTCACACTGGCCGAACGCCTTGACAAAGGTGTCTTCGTCCAGGCCACTGGGCTGCGCCGAGTCGCCGGGATGCGTGTGCATCCAGATACGCATGAAGCGCTGGGCGGGGATCCCCCGATCGGCCATCTCGTCGAAGAAGTCGGCGACGGCGGTGTCGTCAAACTCGACACTGACGGAGGTATTCCGCTGGCTGATGATAGCCACCTCTTCGATATACAGCAGGTTCTGTCCGTGGCTGACTCCGAATCCGCCGATTTCGGTCTCCCCAGCGTGCAGCAGGAACTGGAGTTTGAGCCATGCCAGAGGCGCGAGCACCAGTTCCGGCCCCTCATCCGGCGAGCGCCGGCTCAAGCGGGCTGTCTTCTTGTTCATGTTCGGTCTCCTTGTTGGTTTCCCGGCGCTTGCGGTCGCACTCGGGGCACAGTTCGGTTTCGCTGTTGAAACTGTCGTTGTCCACCACGCGGTCACATTCGGAGCAGATGCCGCGGCAGGCGGGGCAGCAGTTCTGGCGGGAAACGGGATCAACGTCGATGCAGCCCCGGCAGCAACTGCGATCGCACAGGTCGCAGGATGCCATGCAGTGCTCGCAGAAGCGGTGTTCGCAGTGGTCGCAGGAACACGCGTCATCCTCGTCGATGGTGCTGTCGCAGTCGTGGCAGCATTCACCATTCCACGAGTCCAGGGCCACGTAAGGTGAATGCGGGTTGTAGGTCTGGAGCACCGAGCGGACCAAACAGAAGGCGTCGGCGATCCGCCCCTGTTTGAGTGCCTGGCCGATGGATCCAGACGCATCCCCGGCGCACAGCACCTTGTCTTGGACATGGGGATGCGTGACGTCGTGATTGCAACTGGCCGGATTGGGGTCGAGTGCCACGATGTCAAAGCAGTGGCTGGCAGGCGACCCGGCCAGCCGGTCCAGGTGCAGTTCGATGGCGAACGGCCCGAGGTAGACACCCTCCAGCTCGATGCTCGGCGTCCGGGCCACGATCTGCCGTTCCCGGAGCAGAAACGTCACCTCGTCGAATTCCTGCTCCAGTTGCTCGAGTTCGGCGATTACGGTGCGGAGCGCGGGCGGCTCGGTTCGGGCGCGATCGCGATAGGCCAGGAGCCGTTCAATCCGGGTCTGCAACTGAGCGGCTTCGTACATGAGGTCCGGCTGGACTAGGGCGGCGGCTGCATCCCAGCTCCGTTCCCGGGCTTTCCGCAGCCGATTCCAGGCGGTGCGGAAAGATTCCTGGTCATCCAGCAGGGCGTGAACCGCCTCGATCAGGTCATCGGGCACGGGCCGGCTGAACCGGCCAAGGTGCCGGAGGATTCTCCCGGCCATCCGGACCAGGGTTTGTTTCGGTGTGTTCATGGGGGCCTCCTGAAGAAAGAGAGAAGGGCAAAAGTCCGCCGGCCGCCGAGGCTGGGTGACCCCGGCGGCCGGCGGGCGGGCAGGAGTATTCGGGCGGGCTTACGCGGCTCCGGCGATCTTCGCGGGCGTGATGCTGATGCGGTCGCCCTCCTGCAAAACCTGGTCGGCCGCGCACGGCTGGCGGTTGACGCGGATGAGGAAGTCGCCGGCCTGCCGGCCGGGCAGGCGTTTGCCGAAGAACTGGTCGACGGTGGTGCCGGGCTCGACTTCGACGTGGTCGGCGAAGCCTGCGCCTTCGTTGTTGAGGTAGAGAATCTTAGCCATCTTGTGGTCTCCTTGAAAAAGGTAAGTGGTGGGAACTGTGTGTGAAACGAAACAGACGATCTGGACGCGTGGCGGCCTGTACTCAGCCCTCTTCTTTCTCGACTTTGTACTTGAGCTGGCGGAGGGTGCATCTGTTGGTGGTTTGCCTCCGGTGGACGAATGAGACTCTCCACGGCGTTCACGCCGCCTGTCTCTGGAACACCGTCCACCCCCGCTCGTACTGCCGGCGGAGTTGTGAAATCCGTCCGGGTGACACCCTGAACCGTTCCGCCACCTCCATAGTTCCTTCGCGGCGAATGAACGCAGCGATGATCCGCCGGTCCCGCCGGTTGAGCATCTTCAGCCACCGCTCGAAATCGATGCGGAACGCAGCCGTATCGGGGATCAGATCTTTTCGGTCGGCGATCACCAGTTGCTTCCAGCCGTCATCGCCTGAGCCGGATCGAGGCAACAACGGATACTGTTCATAGCTGAACACTCGTACCCCACGGCGGCGCTGGCAGACCGGAGACATCACGTCCTGGGCCGCGTCCTGGCGGCCGCCGACGTGGCGGCCACTGCGAGCCTGTCGCACCGCGAAACTGGCCAAGGTGCTGGGGCGGGCGACGTGAAGTCTGCCCAGGGCGGCCAGCCGTTGATAGGCCAGGCAAGCCGAAGCGATGGCCTCCTGAATGAGGTCTTCGCGTTGTTCAAGGGGCAGGTGCCGGAACTGAATTCTCGCGTGAGTTTCGACGGCGGGCAGCACGTTGAGAAAGCCCGCCTGCCAACCTGTTGATGTGAAAGCACTCATAGGACGACCTCCTGGCAGGGACCGTCCCCGTGCGGGGACGGCCTTGTTGTGAAAACAAAGCCGCCCACGCACACGCGAGGGCGAGACAGAACACTTGAATGATCGCGGGCACTACTACGCCTGCGTCAGCGGCCGGTGCAGTCGGTCGATCTGTTCGCCGACGGACGACAGTGACCGGTTGACAGCCGCGACGATCATCTGCTGCCGCCGTCGCTGATTGCAACCAGGCCGCAACTTCTTTGGCCGGGCGAGGTTGTTGCCCAGTACACGCAGATCAGAGCTTGAAAGACTTGAAACGGGGATGATGGACATGGGTCACGCTCCTTTCGAGCAGGGACCGTCCCCGTGCCGGGGACGGTCGTGTGGTGAAACACAACCGCCCCCGCACCGTGCGAGGGCGAAGCCTCCGTGCCGCCAGCCGGCGGAACCGGCTCGGCACTCTATAGGTCATCATTCGCTCACCTATTATGACGCAGTTGTATTCGTTATTTATCACGAACCGCCAAGCACCCGGGGATCGGCAAGCGGGCTAGCCGTGGTCAGGTCGATTGTGCGTGTCGACGGACATCTTGGGTGTCATGTCTGAAACCCCGGGCCGAACGCATCCGGATCACGCGATCCCCACGCGGGCGGTACGGGCACACTGCGAAGCCCCTCAGGCCACATTCTTGTCCGAGTCAGCGGCCGGGGGCGGGCAGAATCAGCGTTTGACAAGCGCGGTCTCGGACGCCTCGCGCGTGGGCGGTTTGGGCTCCAAGGATCGCCCGGCCTGCCCCGCCGCCAGGCGAAGCGCCTTGCGGATGGTTGGCGCAGTGACCCCAAAACGCTCTGCCAGCCTCCGCACGGTCCAGTGCTGTGGGTCCGCCGCCCGCTGCTCAGCCACCTCGGCCGCATGGGCCTCGGCCCACCAGACGGTACGCGGAATCTCCAGCACATCCTCCCAGAACCCCCTGCGATCCAAGTTCGCGAATCGGCTGCTGTCCGTACACGGAGCAGTATCCTCCACTGAAGAGGGCAGGTCCGCATCGTCCACGCGCAACTTGGGCCGAGTCCGTGGCATAACGGAGGGTAGTAAGGCAGGCACAGTGGATTCCGCCACTGCAGTTTCCTCCGACCCACCCTTGGCCAGCACCCTTACCGCCCCATCCAGAATCCCCAGGCAACAGGTCCGCATGACGACGCGACCATTGCCATACACGTCAATGCACTCGATATGCCGGGAAAGCTCCAGGTTGGCCAGCGTTGGATTGATGTCCGCCAGCACCTGATCCAGCCGGCGCAGCCGGGCAATGACCTCCTGGACATCCAGCCGGTCCGGGACCAGCCGCTGAGACTGGGTCAAATCACGCAACTCCTGCTCCAGTTGCACCCTCCGCTCCTCGGCTGCACCGTACTGCTGCTCCATGTTGGCGCGTAACAACTGCGGGAGATCGGGCTTGCCAAGCGACTGCAGCCAGCCGGCTTGCTGCGCGTTGACGTTATCGATCTGAGACTGCAGCGCCTCGCGACGATCCGGAGTCTGCGACGCCATCTGCTGGAGTTCGGCCCTGACCCGATCGAACAGTTCCCCGAGCCACGACAGAGTTTCCTGCCCCGTATCGATGGGGAACAGTTTCTGCCGGAGCACCCCGATCACAGCCTGTCGCAGGTAGTCTTCCCGCAGGCTGAGGCGATTGCCGCAAGCTCGGCCGCGGGCGCGGGGGCAGACGTAATACACATACCTCTGCCCCGCCTTGGACCTGCGGCCCGAGCAGGCCGGCTGCATCGAAGCGCCGCATTCGCCACAGCGCGTCAGCCCGCTGAGCATCAGTTTGAGGACCATCCCCGCGCCCAGGGGTCGGGAGGGGCGCGGCGCTGGGCCGCCACCGCCGGCCGGTCGCTCCTTCTTCGTCCGACGCAGGTTCCGCAACGCCTGCACCCGCTCCCAGGTCTCCGGGTTGACAATCGCTTGGCAGAAACCCGGAATGCGGACTTGGTCCTCCACCCCGTTCAACTGGAGTACGCGGACATCGTCGATAACATCTGTCGCATTCTCGGCCCAGAGCAGTTCGCCGCGGTAAATGGGCTGGTCAAGCCAGTAACCGACTGTGGAAACGTAGAACGGTTTGCAGGTGTTTGGAATTCTGGGATGTTCGTTGAGCCAGCGCGCCAACCGGCTCGTTCCCCACCCGCTTTCGGCGGCCTTCTCAAAGAGCAGCTTGATGATCCAGGCGGTTTCCGGGTCTGGTTCCAGCGTGGCGAACTCGATTTCCGGCTTGCCGTCCCGCTCAGCCCAGTGATACTTCAGGCGACAGCCAAACGGCGGGGGGCCGCCGGGCCAGCGTTTCTGCACTGCCAGGTCCTTCTTGCCCCGGAAGACATCGGCCGCCTTGACGGGATTGACGCTGGTCGCGCGAATCTGTTCCACGAACCCCAGGGCCTGGCCGGCGATGCTGGTGGGATCGGCGAAGCCGGAGTCGCAGGTAAGAACCAGCACTCCGTACTTCCGCTGCAGTTGCGAGCGGATCTCCGCCATCTCGTCGGCGCGGCCGAAGCGCTCAAAGGTGTGGACGAGAATCGCCTGGACGGCGATCCGGCCGGACTTGATGTCGTGAACCATCTGCATCAGCCCCGGACGACGCTTGACCAGCCGTCCGGAGATGGCGTCATCGCGGTAGGTGCCGACCACGGTCCACGGTCTTCCCCCGCGTTTGAGTTCGTGCTGGATGGCGTCGATCTGCTGCTCCGGGGAGCGGGGGTTCTGCTCCTCGGAACTCATTCGCGCATAGATCACCACATTGATCGGCCCGTCGAGGCCGAAGTTGCGCCTGATCATCTTGACACCTCCATTCTGGCCTGGCGTTCGCGATGGATATCCCAGGCGATCTGCCGGGCAATGAACTGCACCATCCGGACGTGCCGCAGCCGCCGGACCCGTTCCTCCAACTGCTGCTGGTCCGCGGGCGCAAGCGGTTGCGCCAGGGGCAGTTCTCCTGTGGCCACCAGTTCGGCCAGGCGCTCCAGCCGGTCGCCTGTGCATGAGAGGTCGCCCCCGTTACGGTCGCCGGCCGAAGCCGACAAGGGGGGCGCGGCCGCACCGGGTGGGCGCGAGCCGAGACGGTCGTCGGGCATGGGTTGCCTCCTTTGGAGTATGGACGCGGCCACGCCAGGCTGTACGGCGACGCGCCGAAGATCAGCCGGGGATCATCGCGCTGCGTGGTCCGCTGTCTGATTGTTGTGTGATTGCGGTTCTACCCACACGGATCGCACCGCGTGACCTCGTCGTATACATCCGGGATCCCCCGATCACCGCTTCGGCCACATCTGGCAAGAGCCGTGTGCCGAGATGATCCAAGTGTCACAGGGTAGATACGGCGGAAGGGTCGGCCTCGCGGTGAACTCGCCCAGCCCGCCTTGATGCGGTCGGGTCTACCGGCGGTGCGAAGGGTAATTTCTCCATCACCTATTATGCCACGTTTGTCCTCTGAATTTACCACCCCGGGACTTGGAGATAGCCACGGTTGGCTACCGGCCTGCCGGCGTGCCGGGAAGTCCGCTCCACCCCCTCGCCATCCGGTCGAATCTGCCGGCTTGGGAAACGATAAGTCTTCCATCACCTATTATGCCACGTTTGTTTTATAAATTTACCAAGGTGAGACTTGAGACCGCCGCGGCCGGACTCCCAGCGTGTGGGCCAACCCGGTCAACCCCCTCGCAGCAGGGCGAATCTGCCGACAGGGAAGAGATAATTCCTCTACCACCTATTATGCCACATTTGTCCTATTAATTTATCTAGATGAGACATGGGACCGCCGCGGCCGGACTCCCAGCGTGTGGGCCAACCCGCTCAACCCGCTCGCAGCAGGTCGGATCTGCCAACGGGGAAGAGATAATTCCTCTATCACCTATTATGCCACGTTTGTCGTAGGAATTTACCTCAGGGAAGCTTGGGATGGGTCGCGGCGGGGCTCTCGGAGGGATCCTGGGGCTCTGAAGCCGATGCCATGTTGCACCAGCTGACGGTGTGAATCTGGCCATCAGGGGATTAGACCGGGAAAGCGTGTCTGGATGGCGACGGAGCCCGAGCCATGGTGCTCAACCAGTACCCCGGGTGAATACACCAAAGCTACAATCTGTATGGCCGCGGCCGGTGCGTGTCGGTCAGCTATCGGCGGCCTGTTGCGGCCGTGAACAACGTCAAGTCAGCCCTGACTCCGAAGCTGGCGCGGGCGGGCGCGATCCGTTCTTGCGGCAACTCTTCTTGCGCAGACGCTCCTCTCCGTGGTTCAAGTACCAGCAATCTGGAGTTTTCCCCCATTCTATTTTGGCGCAGCAACAACCGGTCGCGACGGTGAACCGCGTTGTTGAGGGTCTGCGACGGGGTTGCTGGTGAGGACGTAGCTGCGCTCGGCTGTCTATTGGAACCCCTTGGACGTGTTCATTGCCGTCCCGGGCCAGTCAACTCCTGTTTGTCGGTGTCTATGACCGATAATCGGCAAAGGCTACGCACGGCGATCACCTCGAAATACCGCTCACCAGGCGATAATGGTGTACGCGTCGTTGATGCTGCGCGTTTCGAACTTGGGGGGAAACTCCAGCAGCAATCCATGGCCTTGGACGCGGTGTTTTGGTATACTACCAGTTATGCAACGATCCGCGGCAGCGCCCGGTGTCGCAGACACGATGTGGTTACACAGCAAGCAACCTCAAGCGCTAGTACTACAACGCCCCTTTAGCTCAAGAACCCGGAAGTAGATTGCCGATGATGTTGGTGGACGAGGGTTCGTCCAGGGAGGTTTGAATTGGCATGGATGCCAAGACGATTTCGGGTTTGTGGCCCCGATTCAAGCAGTTTCTCAAGGGTTTTGCCGATTGTTTCGGCCGGCGCGAGCCGGCCGGACATCTGGAGACGTATGTCCGCGGGCAGTTCAGCAATCTGCCGCGGAAGAGTATCGAGCCGATCGCCTATGAATTCGATACGCCGCCCCGCACCTTGCAGCAGTTTCTCTCCAGGGCCAAATG
>JBEKVL010000047.1:0-15521 GCA_049514055.1 Tepidisphaeraceae bacterium
AACATCATCGTCTGTCACCCGGGCGAACACCCGCACCGCATCGCCATCGAAAACCGTCCCGATTACGCGCGGCGCCTGCTCCACCGCCGCGCCGCCGTAGTCGATCACGACATCCGTCACCGGCGGCGAGGCGATCCGCGAGAACGTCCGCAGCACCTTCTCCTCGATCCGCTCGTTGCCGCTGATGAACTCGGCCGCCCCGCCGCTCACCCGCGCCAGTCCTTTCACCAGCGACTGGCTGGCGGCCGAGCCGATGCCGAACGTGAACAGTCGATTGTGCGACTTCTTCCGCCGCGCCAGGGCGATCACCGCCGGCTCGTTGGTCACCTGTCCATCCGTCAGCAATACGATATTCCGCACCGCCCCGACCGCCGGCCGCCCGGCCAGGATCGCCTCCAGCGGCGCCACCAGTTCCGTCCCGCCCAAGTCCGCTCCACAGCGCACACACGCCAGCGCCTGCTGAAGCGTCGCCTCGCCATACACCAGCGGCTCCGTGGCGAGCATCTGAAACGTGCTTCCGAACCGGCAGATGTTGAACATATCTCCCACTCGCATCGCACGAAGGCAACACTCCAGCGCCGCCGACGCCTGGGCGATCGACTCGCCCTGCATCGAGCCCGAACAGTCCAGCACGAACACCGTCTCGCTCCTGGCCGGCTCGTCCATCCCCTCCTCATCAAACTCCGGCACGAACGTTACCGCCAGGAATTTCTCGCCCGTCGCCGTCTCCTCGAAGATCGCCATCGGCCGCTGTTCCTTCGCCAACTTCAATTCCAGCACCACATCCCGATCCATCTCGGCCATCCCACCCGCAAACTCCACCACCCAGTAGTCACCCGCGTTCTTCCGGCAGTCGATCTTGTGCGACGGCGACTCGATGCCCACGAGCGGCAATTGCACCTCGAGTTCCATGGTCAGCCCATACGGCGTCCAGGCCGCGTGCGGCGGGTTGAGCTCCTCGCCATCGATCATCGCCTCCAGCGGATCCATCCCAGCGTTGGTTGCATAACGCGGGGCCAGCGTCGTCGGAAATGCCAGGCGGATCGCCCCGTCCACGGCCTCGAGGTCAAACACGTACTTGAGTTTCACGGTCACGGCCTGCTTGGGCTTGAGATTGCCCACGCGCACCGAGAACACATCCGGCCGGTGCTGCTCCACCATATACGCCGCATCGCCATCGGCGATCGCATCCTCGTATTTCTCGGTGGCCTTCTCCTTGTCCTCGACGACGCCGGTGAGCACGCGGTCGCCAAAGATGATCTCGAACCCGCACACGGCCGCGTTTTCCGGCAGCGGGAAGGTGTACACCGCCTCGATTGCTTTGGCCTCAAGGTTCACAAACGTCTGCTCGGCCGTCATGTGCCCGGTCATCCCCGCGATGCGTCCGCGCAGACGAACGCCGCGTAAGGCGATCTGATCGGTTTCATGGGCCGTGCGAAGGGCAAAAGTCTCGACCATGGTATCTCCTTGACCGTTTGATGGCATGGGCAAGCGTACTTGCCCATGCCATCAAATCAACAAAAGCAGTTCAACATCGCTCGCCTGTTACCAAAGAATCGTTCCAATGGCTTGTGCGGAAACGACGCCACCGCCGCTCTCTTCTCCCTCTCCCACTGGGAGAGGGCCGGGGTGAAGGAATTCTGCGGATCTGTTTCCGCACGCTTCCTAACCGTTCTGATCCCGACCGTCCGCGTGCTCCGGCCGCGCCAAGATCATCGCCACTGCCTGCCGGATTTCCATAAGCTGCTCCATCGTCGGATTCACCTGCCTGGCGTCAAAGGACAACTCCACTCCTTCGCCGATCCGCAATCGTCTCCACAGTTCCAACGGCACATCGCCCGTCGCCGTTGGCACCGCCACCCCGGCCGCGACCACGCCCGTTTCTCCCGCCAGCACCCGCCGGATCTGTTCCAGCGAATACCCCGCCGTCTGCAGCCGGCCAATTTCCCTGAGCCGCTCCAGATGTGAAGCGTCATAGTGTCTTCCCCGGCCGACCCCCAGCGGCACGGGCAGCAGTTTCTGCGAGACATAGAACCGGATGGCGCGCCGGGTCAAACCCGCCGCCGTCGCCAATTCGCCAATGCTCATCCGCTCGTCCATTGCGACAGTATAATACGACAGTAACTGTCGAATTGCAAGTGAAAAATGCGATGGATGGTGGAAAGATGGGCGGAAGACCGAGACCTTGTCCAGTTCAAAGTGTGACTTTGAAATAGGCAACTCGCTTTGGAATCAGGTGTTATGGCCGATCTGGCTGCCGTGGCATGAGATTCGGAAATGCTCGCAGGTTGTATCAGTCTGCTACCTCCGCAACACCGGTATTGAAGTCCACGTCGTAAACCGAAAGGAGCCATGAGCCTGGGTATATTCGAACCCGGCGCTTTGCGTGCCAAGCGATGCGGTCGACCATCTGACGCCGTTGATCGTAGTGTATGATGTGCTCGTAAACGGGCACTCGCCGGATTTCTTGCCCGTCTTTCGAGAACAGTACCGCCACAATGTCGATGTGGTCTTCCTTGTACTCGCACATCACGTTGACTGCATGCGTGCGATCCCGCGACTTCACGGATCGTGGCAATAGCCAATCACGGTATACGATGTCGCACTGTAGACATTCCGCATAGGCCTTCACGAAGAGTTCTTCAACCCAGCCGCTCTGGCGTGCATACCACACGAGTGCCGAGTGTAACGCGTCGAGAACGAGCCGTCTTGCTTCCAGCTCCGGCCCTGCTGCGCGATGGAGGTCGAATCGAAACGGCCACGAGATGTAGACGACATCATGCGGAGCCGACGCCTGCGGAGCCTCGCATTTTGCACACTCCTCCAACTCCAGGTTGATCTTTTTGACGACCCCACCTTGTACGCGACGCCCGAGATACTTCAAGTAGAGCTCGACAACGCCAACACAGGATTTGTCAAACGGAGTCATGAGTGATTGGGGCACACGTCCGTCAATTATTTGCAGATAGCGCAACATGTGTATCCACTCCGAACGACGCAGTTCGCATGGGTGCCATCTGACGTGAGGTTATACACCGGCACCCGATCAGAGTACACCGCGTAGGCGTTGTCTTCGACCACCCTTCCGCCCTATTATCCCGCGAGGACTCACATGATCGCACCCACAAAACAGCCGACCCATCCACGCCTTCGTCCCGTCGATCCCGGGGTTCGCATCGGCCATGTGCATCTCAAGGTTGCCGACATCGAGCGGGCCATCGCGTTCTATCATGGCGTGCTGGGGTTTGAGGTGACGCAGCGAATGGGACGCAGCGCGGCGTTTCTGGCGGCCGGGGGATATCACCACCATATCGGGCTGAACACCTGGGAAAGTGCCGGTGGTTCGCCGCCGGCGGCGGGGACGACGGGGTTGTATCATGTGGCCATTCTGTACCCGACCCGGGCAGCGCTGGCCGATGCGCTGCGGCGGCTGATGGCCGCGGGCGTGGCGCTTGAAGGGGCGAGCGACCATGGCGTAAGCGAGGCGCTGTATCTACGCGATCCGGATGGCAATGGGGTTGAGTTGTACTGGGATCGGCCGGCGGAGCAGTGGCCGCGTACGGCCGATGGCGAGATTGAGATGTTCACGCGGGGGCTGGATCTGGATGAACTTCTGCGTGAATGAGCCGTGACGATCTATCGCGCTGATCGGACGCAGCGGAACCCATAGGCTTCGTAGCCGAAACAGACATCAGCCAGGCCAGGGGTTTCGCCGGCGCGGCTGGCTGAGCGGCAGCGCTCGGGACCGACGCGCCAACTGCCGCCGCGAAGGATTCGCTCGTCGCCGGTCGCCGGCCCGCGCGGGTTGTCGGCGGCGCGGTTGGCGTATTCCTTCTCGCCGTAGCGATCGTTGCACCATTCGGCCACGTTGCCGTGCATGTCGAACAGGCCCCAGCGGTTGGGCTGTTTCTGGCCGACGGCGTGGGTGGTCTGGCCGGCGTTGGCTTTGGTCCACGCATAGGCGGCCAGATCGGCGGGGTTGTCGCCGAAGGAATACGCGGTCGTCGAGCCGGCGCGGCAGGCGTATTCCCATTCGGCTTCGGTGGGCAGGCGATAGCCGTTGGCGGAGAAATTGCAGTCGAGGGTCTTGAGGTCGTAGCAGGGCTGGAGGTTTTCCTTGGCGGAGCGCATGTTGCAGAACTTGACGGCGGCCGCCCAACTGACGCGCTCGACGGGCTTGGCGGGATCCTTGAACTTCGAGGGGTTGGTGCCCATGAGAGTTTCATAGGACTTCTGGGTGACTTCGGTACGATCCATGTAGAAGGCGGCGATGGTGACGGTGTGTGCGGGTTTCTCGTCGTCGTCGCCGAGGTCGGAGCCCAGGGTGAAGGAGCCGGCGGGGATGAGGACCATATCGATGCCGGTGGGAGTGGTGATGGTTTGGATGGTGGGAGGAGTTGGGACGTCTTTCTTCCGGCAGCCGGAGATGAGGAGAGAGCAGATGAAGACGATGAGCGACCCAGCGACCCAGCGACCCAGCCCCGTAGGGGCGATAGTTCTTAGCCCATGGCGTAAGCCATGGGGAAAATCGGTAGTGGCATAAGCTGAGCCCCGTAGGGGCGATACAAATTCCGCGATGCATGACCCTATGCCGGGGTTACGAGGATTTGTCGGAGTACCGACAGCATGGGCGAGACGCCCATGCCACGAGATTCGGGCGGCCGGAAGCGTTTTCCGGGAGCATGTGCTTGCTGGTTCTGTCGCCCCTACGGGGCTCGTTTCGCTCGCCACGTCGTACACCCACGACTTACGTCGTGGGCTAACATCTGTCGCCCCTACGGGGCTGCAAGCCCGTGTCGTCATGGCATTGTGGCGAGACAGGAGTTGGGTGTTTGCTCGTCTCATATCAGTGCCTCGCCCCTTCGTGGCCGGCGGGGTTTCTTAAGACTTTCTGGCTGCGGGCGCGGATCTCGCGGGCGATGTCGGCCAGACGCGGATCGGCCGCCAGCGCCAGCCCGGCGCGTTGCCGCAGGATCTTGACTGCCAGGCGGCATTCGCCGGCCAGTTCATCCTGGTTGTCGCCAATTTCGACGATGGATGCCGTGAACTTGCGGCACTTCTCGAAGGCGCCGGGGCCGGTGTCGTCGAGGCCGTCCTTGCGGAAGGCCTCGATCATGGCGGCCGCCTCATCGGGCGTCTTGATCTTTTCGCGTCGTGGCGCAACCCGCGCGTCGATGGCGCCGGCCAGCGACTCCAATTCGGCGATCGGCTTCTCCAGTTCGGGGTGGGCGCGTTTCTGTTCGGCCAGGTAGCCGGCGATGTCGTGGCCGAAGGCGATGTAGGTCTCGATTCGCGAGCGGATGTGGCGGATGAAGATGATGACCTCGGCCAGCGACCGTTCGACTTCCGCCTTGCGCTGCACTTGTTGGCGTTTTTCGTAGATGGGGTTGAGCGTGTCGCGGTTGGCGCAGGTGGCCCGGCCCTTGTACTGGCTCTGCTGGCCCTCGAGGTCGAGGATGTATTCGCACGGGCCGACGCCCAGCGTGGCCCGGACGATGTCGACCACGGTGAAGGCATCGAGCGGCGTGTTGCTGGCGCGGCCGAGCGGATAGATGACGGCCGGGCCGGCGAAACGGACCTTGGACTTGAGCGGCTGGATCGAGGCCTGGTTGTCCTTGCCGATCCAGCAGGGGTAGGCGAACGAGCCGAGCACGGTGGTCCAGCGCTTGCGATCGGGGCCGAGTGTCTCGGCGGAACCGACCAGCCGCGGCTTGGCGAAATCGCCGCCCGGGCGCTGCAGAAGCATTTCCCAACTGTCGGAGGTTTTGTCGTCCCGTTGCAGATCGACGCGCCACATGGCCGGCATCGGCGCCTTCCAGTCGAGCGCGACGATCTTGCCGGTGTCGGAAGCGGCGATGTCGCGGGTGTGCCAGATGCCGGGGGCGCTGAGGATGGCGACCCAGACCTTGTCCTTTTTGCTACAGGGGATGTCCGTGGCGTCGATCCGGCGGGCGGCGTCCTGGCCGGAGAGGGTGACGAATACCTCGTCCTGGCGGTTGTTCCAGACGGACATGACGATGGCCTGGCCGTCGTCGAGCAGGTTGAGAATGAAGCTGTCGCTGGGCAGTTCGGCCTTGGCCACGGGCAGCGAGCGGGCGTCGACGACGATGTCGTCCGCGAAGAAGTCGGGCATGACCGCGAAGCGACACGGGGATTCGACGCGCACGGCGGAGATCGATTCGCCCGGGTTCACCTGCACGAAGACCTGTCCCATTTTCAACTCGTAGCCCATGGTGAGGGCTTTGCCATCGGCGCCGTTGAAACTGGCCTCGACGGACGCGCCGCCGGGATTGTTCTCGATGATCTTCACGCCTGCGAGCGTCAGAGCCCCGGCCGTGGCCGGACGCAGCGTCGAGCGTTTCACCATGCCTTGCGGTTCGATGGAATAGACTTCGGCGCCCGTTCCCTTGGCCCGCAGAACCAGGGCCAGCCGATTGTTCATGAGGACAACGTCGCCCTTGAACGCGTGGGCGGTGGTGTCTTCGGGGATCTGCTTCCAGCCGTCGCGCTTGGCCAGGACGTCACTGGACAGCGCATCGCCGGACTGGGCGGCCGTGTCGAAGAGGGATACGCCCGCCAGGGCGGTGTCCTGTCGTTGCTGCTGCTGCCACGGGACGTGGTCGCCTTCATAGAGCCGGAACATCGCGGTGCGGAACTTGGCGTTGGCCTGCGTGCAACTGAGGTAGGCGAACCAGCCTTCGGCGAAGGGTTTGGCCACTTTGAAGGTGACGCGGACCTCGGTCCATTTGTCCTTTGTGAGCGTAGTCTCTTCGCTACGGGCGGCGCGGTCGTAGGGGTCGGCGCGGCGTTCGATTTCCAGGCGAATCTTGACCGGATCGCCGGCGCTGCGGGCGAGAACCGCGAAGGTGTAAGTCTTGCCGGCTTTCCCGCCGTCGAGTTTCTGGCCGAACTGAACGCCCCAGGAGTCGATGGCGCCAATGGTGATGAGCGCGCTCTGCCCGCCGGGGGGCGCGTCGTCGGCGTTGATATCCATGGTGGCGACGGTCTTGCCGCCCTTGTCCAGATCCCAGAACTGGCGGCCCATGTTGAAACTGCCGTTGGATAGCAGGTTCGCGGGGGCTTTCTCCTCGGCGGCTTGTGTGGGGGACCAGGCCGCTTGGCAGAGGACCATGACGGCGAACAACATCAAGACGGGACATGATCTTCGAGACACGTTGCGCCTCCTTGGTATGGGGCAATCGAGCGTACTATTTCTTAACCAGCATCTGCTCGGCCTGTTGCTGAATCCTGGCGGCAAACTCGGCGGCTTTCGGCTCGGTTGTGGCCACGATCCTCGCTGCCTGCTTCAAGCGGCGGGCGGACATTCGCAGGCGGCCAAGGGCGTAATCCTGAGCGGAACCGGCCGCCCGGATGCCGGCGAGCGAAGCCTGACACTTGGCCGAGGCATCTTCGCGGTCAGCCTGGGCGGCGATGTCGGCGGCCAATTTCTCGATTGCCGGGAATGCGGCGGTGGCGGGACTCGCCATGCCATCGGCGATGGCCATGAACCGGTTCGCCGCAGTGCTGCTCTCCGGCGTCTTGGCGTAGTCGGCACAGATTCGGCTCAGATTGCGGGCGACGTCGATGTACTGGCCGATCCGGGCGTCGGTGCGTTTCACCTGGAGGGACATTTGGGCGAGTTGTTCGCGGATCGCATCCACATCGCGTTTGGACACCTTCTTCTCAAACTGTTTCTCGATCCAGTGGGTGACCGGCTCGGGCGTAAGTGTTTCTCCGGTGCCGAGTTTTTCCGCATCCAGCACATACTGGCAGGGGCCGACACCCAATGCATTCCGCATGATGTCGACGAGGCAGAAGACGTCTAATGGAGTCGTGCGCGTGCGCTCGATGGGGTAGATGACGACCAGACGGGATGAGGCCATGTCGTTTGCATCCCCGATACGCACGATGGCTCGGTTCATGGAAATGAAGCAAGAGGCGTCGGCCTTGGCGGACGCGGCCTTTTCGGCGTCGGCGAAGTAGAACGAACGCCCAATGCCGTCGTGCGCAGCGAAATCCGCCCGCCATCGGGCCGGGAATGGGGGCGTCCAGTCGAGGGCGAGTTCCATATTGTCTACCTGTTTCGGCAAGCGACGGGCATGCCAGATGGATCGGCCTTCCATGACGGCGATCCACAAGCGACCGTCGGCCGGGAGGTCAATCTCATAACCAGAGATTGTGCGCTTGCCGACATCGCCAACCAACAACAGATCGGCGTTCTGGCGGGACGATGGCCAGACACAGGCGACGATGGTTCCGCCGTTGTCGGTGAGGCCAAGGAGCGAGTTCTCGGCGGGCAAACCGATACGCCGCGAGCCGTTCTCCACAGCGGGGTCAAGGACCATGTCATCAGCGAAGAAATCAGGTATGACGACGTATTGGGACTGGTCGCAAATCCGAAGCCTGCTCGCTCCCTGGGCGCCGCGCAGGTCCACCAGTGACTCGCCGGCGGTGACGCGGAAGCGGAATGTGGTGATCGCTCCGGATTTCGTCTTGAAAGCGGCCTCCAGCATCACGGCTGCCTGGGAGTTCTCGATGATCTTCAGCAATGAGAGGATGCCTTCGCCAGCGGCCCCGAGCGGGAGAATGGCCGCTCGATATTTGAAGCCGCCGGATGATCGGGAGTAGAGTTCCACGCCGGCGGCATTGCGCCGCAGAACGATGGCCACGCGGTCGTTCTGAACCACGGTATCACCGGCGAAGGCGCGGGTTACGTTGTCTTCGGGAACGGTTGTCCAGCCCTTCTTGGCGGCCAGGGTTTCGGGCAAGAGCGGTGATGCGGAGGTCGTGCCGGTGTCGAAGAGGCAGGCGAACGGCGGTGGAGCGTCTGCGACGGCCGCGGGCTGGGCGATTGCATTTGGGTGGATTGAGATACTCAGAACCAGAATCAGGACAATGACGAGGTGTCGGAGTACCGACAGCACGGCGTGCCCAGAATTCCGGGCACAGCAACTGGACGCCAGAATCTCGCGGCATGGGCGTCTCGCCCATGGTGTCGGTACTCCGACACATCCGCGTTGTCCGGAATAATGGGCTCGTTCCGACAGCGCGGGCGAGACGCCCGTGCCACAGGATTCTGGTGTCGGGACGCCTTTCCCGCGACAGTTGACGGAATCAATCATGCTGAATTCCTCCGACATGGCTACTTCCAATCCGGATACATGTCCGATCCGCCTTCGGTCAACTTTACAGGCGTGCCGCCGGTCGCGGGGACGATGTACAACTCCCACGGGCCTTGGGGCGAAGCGGCCTGACAGAAAACCAGCCGCGCGCCGTCGGGGCTGAAGCGGGCGAAACGCTGCACGCCGCCGTAGTAGGTGATCAGGCGATTTTTCGTGCCGTCGGGGTTGATGGTACACAAATGAGTCTCGGTCTCGTAGACGATGCTCTTGCCGCCAGGCGCCCAGCGCGGCTGGCAGGCGCCCTGCTTGTCGTAGACCTTGGTGGGCGTGCCGCCGGCGGCCGGCAGGAGATACACGGCGTTGGCGTTTTCCGCGCTGAGGTGGGCGAAGGCGATGCTGGCGCCGTCGGGGCTCCAGGACGGGCCGGAGCATTTCTCCCAGCCGTCGGGGCTGATGAGTTTGTCTTTGCCGGCCGCAAGATCGCGGGTGAACAGCTTGCCGCCACGGCGGAACACGATCTGCCGGCCATCGGGCGACCAGCCGCCCTGGTCACCGTCGCAAACGCGGCGGGCATCGCTCCCGTCGCGGGCCATCCGCCAGAGCCCGGCCGCGCCGCCGCGCGTCGAGGTGAAGAGAATCCGCGAGCCATCGGGACTGAAGGCCGGGTCCACATCCTGCTCCTCGGCCGCCGGTTTGCTGAGCTGTTGCAGTTGCGAGCCATCGGGTTTGATGGTCCAGATGCTCCAGGAGCCGCTACGATTACTGGAGAAGACGATCAGTTGTTCGTTGGCTCGCGTCTGCGGCGCTGGCGCGACTTCCCCGGCCGCCGCGGCCATCGCGCCAAACACCATCAGGCAAGCAACCACCGCGGGAATCCTCATGGCGACGTTCCTTTAGAAACCGAATAGGGACAATTACGCCTACCTGGGGTGTCACGGCTTGTCTACTGCAAGCCGTGTCTACATAACCGCGAAACACGGCTTGCAGTAGACAAGCCGTGGCACCCGGAAAGAGAACTCAAACAGTTGTCTCCTTCAAGGACCTCAACGATCCGGATGGGCGGCGTCGGCTTCCATCAACACCCGGATATGTGCCTCGACCGACGAAGCCAGCCCGCGCAAGTCGTAGCCGCCTTCGAGCACCGACACCAGCCGGCCGCCGCAATGCTCGCGGGCGATGCCTCTCACAATCCGCGTCAGCTCGGCATAACCGCGACCGGTCAGCTTCATTCCGCCGAGCGGGTCGGCCTCATGGGCATCGAACCCGGCCGATACGAGCACGAAATCCGGCTTGAACGCCTTGGCCGCCGGGATCAGTTTTTCCTTCACGGCCGCGAGGTAGTCCGCGTCGCCGCCGCCCTGGGCCATGGGCACGTTCAGCGTAAACCCTTCGCCCTTGCCGCTGCCTGTCTCCGTGGCCGCTCCCGAACCCGGATAGAACGGCGAGCGGTGGATCGAGAAGTAAAACACAGCCGGGTCGTCATAAAAGGCGGCCTGTGTCCCGTTTCCATGATGCACATCCCAATCCACGATCAACACCTTATCCAGCTTGTGCTTCTTCTGAATGTAGCGTGCGGCGACGGCGATGTTGTTAAAGATGCAGAACCCCATGGCCCGGTCGGCCAGGGCGTGGTGGCCGGGCGGCCGCACGGCGCAGAAGGCGTTGGCGACCCTGCGATCCATCACCGCATCGACGGCCGCCAGGACGCCGCCGGCAGCCTTCACGGCGACCGTGTATGAATCCTTGCAGATGGAGACGTCGGCCGAATCGACCGTCGCGTCGCCGCGAGCGCAGGCCAGCTTCATGCGCTCGACATATTGCGGGCTGTGAATCGTGGTCAGCCACTCGATTTCGGCGTCGCGCGGCTCGATCAGCACCAGTTGCTCCCAAAGCTGGCTGTCCTTGAGCTGCCTCGCAATGGCCTCTAGCCGCTCGGGGCGCTCGGGGTGGCCCTTGCTCGTCTTGTGTTCGAGGTACACGGAGCCGTACATCAGCCCCGTGCGCAGTGATGCGGCCTGGGCGGGCACATCGGCGGCAAATGATGGTATGGCGGCAATGCAGAGAATTGCGGCCGTGAATACGAGTGCCAACCGACGCCTGACCCTCCGATTCAGTGATGCGATCATGACCATCCTCGCTGGGCGATGATTCTACCCGTTTTCGCAGATACATCAGAGTTTCCGTGCCCGATCTCCCTCCTCCTTCTTCCGGCGTGTCTCCGGCACAATTGCGCCATGATTCGTGGCTTCGCACCGATCCAGATTCGCACACCCTACGTCCTCGGCAGCCGGATCGTGAAATCCGAGCCTTTGCCGGGTTCGGAGGTCACGGTCACGCTGCCGCCGTGCGCTTCGATGATGCGGCGGGTCATGGCCAGGCCCAGGCCGGTGCCGCCTTTCCTGGTGGAGTAGTAGGCGTCGAAGATGCGGGCGGCGGCCTCGGCGGGGATGCCGGTGCCGGTGTCGATGACGTCGATCATCGCCTCGCGAGGCCTCGCGGAGACGGCCAGGATCATGTCGCCGCCGTCGGGCATCGCCTGCATGCCGTTGAGCATGAGGTTGAGCACGGCCTGCTTGATCTGGCGTTCGTCGGCCGGGACGGTGATGTCCGGTTCGTATTTGCGAAGCCGAAGCTGCACGCGCTGGAGTTGGGCCTGGGGGTAGAAGAAATCGACCAGTTCCTCACAGAGAGCGTTGAGGGAAATGGGCTTGCGGTCGAGCTCGATCTTGCCGGCATAGCGCATGAAGTCGTCGAGGATGTCGCGCAGGCGGGACGCCTCGCGTTCACAGAGTTCCAGGCGGTTGCTGAGCCGGATGGTCGACGGCCCAAGGCGGGGCAGGTCCTCGCGGGCAAGCTGGAGATTGAGGTGAAGCGTGGAGAGGGGGTTCTTGATCTCGTGGGCCAGGCCGCCCGTAAGAGTGCCCAGTTCGGCCATGCGCTCGGCTTGCTTGGCGCGCACCCGCAGCCGCAGAATGCGGCCATAGGCGATCCAGCCGACAGCGGCCGCCAGCGCCGAACCGGCGACGATGCCGGCGAGAAATCCGGAAGCGAAGCTCATCGGGAGGGAGTTTACCCGGCGGACGGGTCGACGCCAGCGGGCAAGGTCAGGCCGGGATGGTCGCTCGCGGGACCGCACCCTGGGCGGTCACACGGCGGACTTTGCTGGCGTGAAGGCCCTTGTCGCCTTCCTCCTGCTGGTAATCGACCCTTTCCCCATCCTTCAACGAACGAAAGCCGTCTCCTTCGATGGCGCTGTAGTGGACGAACACGTCCTTGCCATCCGGATTGAGAATGAAACCGAACCCCTTCTTCACGTCGAACCACTTGACGGTGCCGATCATAGGTCCTCCCGCTGAAAAACGGACCACGGGTACAGACTTCACCGGTCGCGGCACCTGAGTGCAGCGGATGATGAGTGAAAGCCGCTGGCTGTGCCAGCCATGCACCCACACCGCAACCCACGCGCCCGAGACAACCGGTCGAACATGACGCCGGCGCACTCACGGCACACAAAGGTACAACCGCCCGGGACTCCAGCACGCGGACGGCAAGAACCTGACATGATTCGTCGAAGACCGGCGGCAAGAACCGCCCACTCATCTCAGCTCCCGAACCGTAGGGATTGTCTTTTGCTAAGATGACGGAATCAAGAGAAAAACCGGACTGGCGAGGATTTTTCTTTTGGGGAAGCCTGCCCGGTGACTTTAGCCGCGATGGATCATCGCGGCAGGGAACCGCGATCGACGATCGCGGCTGCAGGGCCACCGCGGCTGCGGGCCGATCATTTCACCAGCGCGGGGTCGGCCACCAGGCCGGCGCCGCCGAAGCTGCCCGCGGCGGGTTCAACCCGGAAACTCAGCGTCTTGATCCCGATCACGGTGAGGGCAACCGGGGCCGGGTCGCTGAGGCTGGTCATGACCGGACCGCGGTAGAGTTCCCTGTCGTCGCCGGTGACTACGAACCTCACGGCGGCTGTCGGAACGATCCCCTCGGGCACGCCCAGTTTCGCCATGGCCAGCCGGTAGACCCCATCGAGCCGATAGGACACGGACGTGCCCGCGGCCAGCCCCAGCCCATGTTCAGCAGGCTGGCCGGCCAGGACCATGGGGAGACCGACGGTCGTGGAGTTGACCGCAAAACCGCCGGGAACGGGGGATCGCACGTCCTGGGGCCTGAGCTGCTGGAGCGGGCGGAACCGCGAGGCGCCGGCCCGGATCTCGGCGAGTTCCCCGGGCGCGAAGCGTATCTTGCCGGCTGCGGAACTGTTGACGGCGATGGATTCCTTGCCCCATTCGAGCTGGTCGGCCGCCAGTCGCGAGCCGCCGGTCAGGCGGAGTTCATATCTGGACGTCATGGGCATGGCATCCCGCAGGACGATGCCGATAACCTGCCAGTTCTCGAAGCTGCGCAGGCCGAACAGAACGCTGGAAATGCGAATACGGTTGTCCTGGATGCCGGCGAACGTGCCGTCAAAGAAATCTCCCTGTTTGAGCAGGGCACCCGTGCGGCCGGGCTTCTGAAGGATCACTGTCTGCTCTTTTGAAGGGCTGTTGAAGATGATGCGCGAGACCTCGGAAACCGGCACGGAGACCTCCTGCTCCCGTTCGCGCCAGATGCGCACCGCCGAATCGTTGGCCGAGCGGATTTCGCAGGCGAGCATGGTCCCGTCGCGCAGGACGACGCCCTTGGAGAAACGTTGCCCGTTCTCCTCTCTCAGTGGCCCGAGGGCAACGCGATCGAACACGGCCGAGCTGGCGGCCTCGCGCTTGAACGCGCACACGAACAGCCCGGCGAGAACCTGCTGGGGCATGGGGAAGCTCTCGCTGCCGATCTGTTCCCAGGTTTCACCGTCGCCGGAGGAATAGGCGGTGTAGCTGTCGCCGCGGCGCACGAGTTTGAGCCAGGTCGGGGCGCTGGCGATGAAGTTCTTGACGCGTGTCTCGCCGCCCATCCGGCCGCGATGAACGAACACGGCATCGCCGCCGGCCTGGGCCGCCACGGCCGCGTAGCAGGAGGACGCGTCGGGCGTGGCCCGGATCATGAGCCCCGCGCGGGCCTGGCGGTCGCTCATCGCCACCGAAGCGACGCGGGCGACGATCTGCCCGTCGCCCTTGAAAACCTGCCAGGCGAAGTGGAATTCATCCTTGTCGCCGCCGCCCATTCCAGCGCCGGACCCTTTGATGGAGACGGTCGCGCCCTGCATCCGGGTGATGCCGGGAATGGCCACCTGACCGATGTCGCGCGAGGTCCAGCGGTCCAGACTGGTTTCAACAGCGCGCCAATCGGCCAGAAGGACGTCGTCGAGCGCCAGTCTGGCGGCCACTCCGCCCTTGGGGGTGACGGTAAGCGTGTCGGAGGATTCGAGGCGAATTTCGCCTTCGTAGGATTTCCCGTCGAAGGTCTTCACGACGCCCGCAAAGGCGGGCGAATGAAAAATGCAAAGTGAAAAATGAAAAACAAGGAACGTAATCAATCCCACTGCGCCTGATCGAGATGGAATGTAAAATGCAAAGTGAAAAATGAAACTTGGAAATGCACCGAATCTCTTACCTGACGCCTGCATCATCTTGCACTTTGCATTCTCATACTTCATTTTGCATTTTTCACTTTGCGTTTTTCATTCGCCCTAGCGCTGGTAAAGCGGCAGATAATGGTATGGCATGGCGAGAATCATCGTATAGACAGCGGTGGAGTAGATCGTGCCGACCCGGCCGCCGCCGTCCCACTTGGGCTCCCAGGAAACCAATTCGCCCTGAACGCGCATCAGGCCGTTCTGGTCCGTGGTCTTGAGCAGCAGATCTCGCATGTCGCCGTACCATTTCTCCCACGTTTCGCCGCCGATCATGTACTGGGCCGGGGCGGCGTAGAAGTTGCCGTAGGTGAACCACTGGCGGTCGGCCTTGTTCTTGAAGAGATACTCCGACCCTCTCTTGACGCGCGGGTCATCGTACTGGCCGCAGACCTGCAGGGAGTAGATGGCGGCGGCCGTGCGGGCGAAACCGGGCCCGCTGCGGGGCTGATAGGCGAATCCGCCCAAATGCTCGTCGAAGCAACTGCGAACGTAGGCCACGGCCCGGTCGATCGTGGGTTGAGGGACGTCGAGCCCGCCGTTCTTGGCGGCGCGGAGGGCGACGACCTGAAGCACGGTGACGGAGATGTCGGCATCGCCCCTCCGGGGAGCGTAACGCCAGCCGCCCTGGTCATTCTGGCAACTGATGATGAGCTTGATGGCGGCCTCGAGCTTGGGACGGATGCGGACGTCGCGGGTCTGGCCGTAGACCTCGGCCAGGGCGATGGAGGCGATGCCGTGGCCGTACATATTGGTGCCGCCGCCGTAGCTGATGAACCCGTCGGGTTTGATAGCGCCCAGGAGGAAGTTGACGCCGGCGGTGACGTTCT
>JBEKVL010000048.1:0-15459 GCA_049514055.1 Tepidisphaeraceae bacterium
GCTCGACCGGCCGACGAATTCCGCCGATCGTCATGGGCCACGAGGCCAGCGGTGTCGTGGAGGCGGTCGGCGACGCGGTGAAGCGGTTCAAGGCCGGCGAGCGGATTACCTTTGATTCGACGGTCTATTGCGGGCAGTGCTATTTCTGCCGGCGCGGGCAGGTGAATCTCTGCAACAACCGCCGCGTGCTGGGCGTGTCGTGCGGGGACTACCGCCAGCACGGCTGTTTTGCTGAATATGTGGCAGTGCCGGAGGCGATCTGCTATGCGCTGCCGGACAATCTGTCGTTCGAGTACGCGGCCATGATCGAGCCGGTGTCGATCGCGGTGCATGCCGTGAGCCGGGCGCGGCCGGAAATGGGGGAAACGGCCGTCGTGGTGGGAACGGGCATGATCGGCCTGCTGGTGGTGCAGGCGCTGCGTGTCGCAGGGGTCGGACGGGTAATCGCCGTCGATCTCGAGGATCGCAAACTGAAGCTGGCCGCCGAGCTTGGGGCCGACGTCACCATCAACGCCAAAGACCCGGATGTGGCCGCGAAGATCATGGCGCTGACGGCGGGACGCGGGGCGGATCTGGCCGTGGAATGCGTGGGCGCGACGGCGCCCATCAACACGGCCATCACCTCGCTGCGTAAGGGCGGGCGCATCGTGCTGGTGGGGAATATTTCGCCGAGGGCGGATATTCCGCTGCAGGCGGTGGTGACGCGCGAACTGACCGTGCTGGGATCGTGCGCATCGTGCGGAGAATACCCGGTGTGCATCGACGTGCTGGCGAACAGGAAGGTCCGGGTGGACGCAATCCTGAGCGCGACGGCCTCGCTGCACGAGGGACCGCGGTGGTTCGAGCGGCTGTACGGACAGGAAGCTGGGCTGATGAAGGTGGTGCTGCGGCCGTGAGCCTTTGTGTGCCTGTAGCCGCGATCGTCGATCGCGGCTCCCTCCGTCGCGATGAGCGATCGTGGCGACGGCAAAACGCGGCCGGCCTCCCCCGGCCGGGGGTCAGCTGGTCAGCCTACGATTTTTCTCTTGCATTTTGAGTTAACGGGATTGTAGACTCCGCTACATCCCCGGCTTGAGTCACGCCGGGCGCTGATTGGGATCTCGCGTTCTCGGCATTTGTGCATATCGCGCCGAGGCGTCTGAAAAAATGCAAGGAGGTCGAGATGGCACTCAGCCAGACCGATTCCGTTCCTCGTTTCCTTCCTCGCGCGGCACTCGCCGAACTGGTGGCGCTGCTCCGCTCCCGCGGATACACCGTGATCGGGCCGAAACTCACGGGCCTGACGGTGATGCTCGGGCCGGTCGAGTCGGCCGAGGAGTTGGCCCACGGCATCCGCGACGAGCAGGATGGGGGCACCTATCGCCTGGTCCCCGGCAGTCCGGACCTGGGGTTTGAGTACGTTGTCGGCATGAACAGTGCCCGCGGTTTCCTCTTTCCGCCAACCCAGAGGCTCTACCAGTGCCATGTCGAAGGCCAGGCATTCATCCTCGATGCCGGGCCTCCGCAGGCGCCGAAGCTGGCGTTCCTGGGCATCCGTCCGTGCGACCTGGCGGCCATGCATACCCAGGATCGGGTCTTCGGACTTCAGGACAGCACCACGATGCGCTGCACGGCCGAGGATCTGTACGCCGAAGCCCGGAAGGAAGCCCTGCTGATCGTGGTCAACTGCACCAAACCCGCCAAGACGTGCTTCTGCACCTCGATGGGCACGGGGCCGGCCGCTACGGCGGGGTTTGACCTGTGCCTGACGGAACTGCGGGCGGGGTTCGTGATCACGGCCGGTTCGGACGCCGGACGGGAACTGCTCAAGCAACTCCCGGTGCGGGACCCGACGTCGGCGGAACTCGAGCTGGCCGAGCTGAAGCTGCACAATGCGGCCGACCACATGGGCCGAAGACTCGACACCAAGGGTCTGAAAGAGATTCTCGACCAGGCGATCGAGAACCCGCAATGGGACGACGTGGCCAAGCGATGTCTCTCCTGCGGCAACTGCACGATGGTCTGCCCCACATGTTTCTGTTCGACGGTGATGGACTCCAACGACATCGAAAACGGCCGGGCGACGCGGTCGCGGCTGTGGGAATCGTGTCATACGCACCAGTTCACCTACACCACCGCGGGACCGGTGCGCAACACCACCCGCGGCAGATACCGCCACTGGCTGCGGCACAAGCTCTGCACCTGGTTCGACCAGTTCGGGGTCAGCGGGTGCGTGGGATGCGGGCGGTGCATCACCTGGTGCCCCGTGGGCATCGACATCACGGCCGAGGCGGCACGGATTCGCCAGACTTCGGAACAGGCCGCCCAGGAGGTGCGATCATGACCACCATGACCTTCAGCGTTCCCGAGCCGGTGTGCGGAATGGACAGTTGGATGCCCGTTCCCGCGCGGATCCTGGCGATCAAGGATGAGAACTTCAACACCAAGACCTTCACGATGGAGTTCTGCGACCAGGAGATCCGCAACGTCTACCGGTTCGTGCCGGGACAGTTCAACATGGTTTATGTGCCGGGCGTCGGCGAGGCGGCGATCTCCATCAGTTCCAATCCGCATCAGTACGACAAGCTGGAGCACACCATTCGTCTCGTGGGCACGGTAACCCGCGGCATCGGGCGGATGAAAGTGGGCGACATCGTGGGCCTGCGCGGCCCGTTCGGGCGCGGGTGGCCGCTGGACAAGCTGAAAAACCAGGACGTGGTCATTCTCGGCGGCGGCATCGGTCTGGCACCGTTGCGGCCGGTCATCTACTGGCTGCTGCAGCATCGCGAGCACTGCCGGCGCGTGGTGCTGCTCTATGGCTGTCGCACGCCGGAGGACCGGCTGTACGTCGATGAACTCCAGCAGTGGGCCGACGACCCGACACTGGACGTGCTGGTCACGGTCGACAACGCCACCACCGGCTGGACCGGCCCGGTGGGCGTGGTGACGAACCTGCTGCGGCGGGTGAAGGTCAACGCCGAGCGGACGATCGTCATGGTCTGCGGGCCGCGAATTCTCAACCGCGTGGCGGCGTGGAATTTCCTGCAGCTCCACGTGCCTCCGGACCAGGTCTACGTCAGCCTCGAACGCAACATGAACTGCGGGTTCGGCCGCTGCGGCCACTGCCAGTACGGCCCGCGATTCGTCTGCAAGGACGGCCCGGTGTTCTGCTTCTCGGAGATTGCGGACATCTTCGCGAAGGAGGAGATCTAACATGCCCAGTTCCCCAATAACCCCCCCCGCGGTTGGCACGCGGCCCAAGCTGGCTGTCTACAAGTTTTCCAGTTGCGACGGTTGCCAACTGTCGCTGCTGAATCTGGAAGACGAACTGCTGGCCCTGGTCGGCGCGGTCGAGATCGCATATTTTCTCGAGGCCCGCAGCCGGGTGCTGCCGCCGCCGTATGACCTGGGGCTTGTCGAAGGCTCGATCTCCACGCCGGAGGAGGAGCATCGCATCCGCCAGGTGCGGCGCGACTGCAAGTTCCTCGTCACCATCGGCGCCTGCGCCACCTCGGGCGGCATCCAGTCCCTGCGCAACTGGGCGGACGTGGGCGATTTCATCTCCACCGTCTACGCCAACCCGCAGTACATCAAGTCGCTGGAGACGGCGACGCCGATTGCCTCCCACGTTTTCGTGGACTTCGAGCTGCGCGGTTGCCCGGTGAACCAGTACCAGTTGCTGGAACTGATCAGCGCGATGCTCATTGGCCGACGGCCCAATATTCCGACGTATCCGCTTTGCGAAGAATGCAAGCGCAAAGGACTGCCGTGCGTGATGGTGGCCGGCGGGCAGCCGTGCCTCGGGCCGATCACGCAGGCCGGCTGCGGGGCGTTGTGCCCGGCGTGCAACCGGGGGTGCTACGGCTGTTTCGGGCCGGCCGACCAGCCCAGCATCAAATCGCTGGGCAACCGCCTGACACAACTCGGCCTGAGCGCCCGCGACATCAAGCGCAAGCTGCGTTCATTTAACGGCTACCTCGAACCCTTCAAGCAGACGAGCGACTACTATGAGCAACTCGAAAAACAGTCCCGCTGAAGGCGCTGCGCGAACCCGCACCATCAAGGTTCAGGCCCTGGCCCGTGTCGAAGGCGAAGGCGGGCTGCACCTGGAAATGGTCGATGGCAAGTGCCGCACCGCGCGCCTCGACATCTACGAGCCGCCGCGGTTTTTCGAGGCCTTCCTGCGCGGCCGCGATTTCCGCGAAGTGCCCGACATCACCGCGCGCATCTGCGGCATCTGCCCGATCGCCTACCAGTCGGGGTCGTGCCACGCGCTGGAAAAGGCCATGGGCATCTTCAACCAGATCGACCCGCCCATTCGCGCCCTGCGCAACCTCATCTACTGCGGCGAGTGGATCGAAAGCCACGTGCTGCACATGTTCATGCTGCACCTGCCCGACTTCCTCGGGTACGAGAGCGTCATCTCCATGGTGGCCGACCACGGCCCGGTGGTGAAGCAGGCGCTGCGGCTGAAGAAACTGGGCAACGCCATCGTCTCGCTGCTGGGCGGACGGGCCGTACACCCCGTCGGCATGTGCGTCGGCGGTTTCTACCGCGCGCCTGAAAAGGCGGCCTGCCAGGCGCTGGCCGCCGAGGTCAAGCCGGCCATCGACGAAATGGCCAACCTCACGCTGTTCCTGGCCGAGAAAATCCCTTTCCCGGATCTCGAGCGCGACTACGAATTCGTCTCGCTGAGCCCGCCGAACGAATACCCCATGAACCTCGGCCGCATCCGCAGCAACAAGGGCATCGACATCGACCAGGAGGAATACCTCAACGTCATCGAGGAAAAGCACGTCGCCCATTCCAATGCCCTGCATGCCTCCGTAAAGGGACGCGGGAATTTCATGGTCGGCCCGCTGGCCAGGCTGAATCTGAACTCCGACAAGCTGCACCCGCGCGCGCTCGATCTGCTGCCCAAGGTCTGTAAGTTCGTCAAGAAGGAGCTTCCGTGGAGGAACAACTTCCTGTCGTTGCTGGCCCGCGGGATTGAAACGGTGCATGCCCTGGCGCTGTCATACGACATCCTCAAGAACTACAATGTCCCGCCGCGTTCGTGCGTCCCGTGCATCCCGCGCGCCGGGGTGGGATCCCACGGCACCGAGGCCCCGCGCGGCATCTGCTGGCACCAGTATCGCACGGACGCCGACGGCACCATTGCCTCGGCCCGCATCATGCCCCCAACCAGCCAGAACCAGGCGACCATCGAGGAAGACCTCGTGGCCCTGGCGCCGCAACTGATTTCCCTGCCCGACGAACAGGCTGCGCTGCGGTGCGAGCACATGATCCGCAACTACGACCCGTGTATATCGTGCTCGGTACACTTCCTCCGCTTTACGCGGAAATCCGAAAGTCGAAATCCGAAATCCGAATGAGACCCGAAGTCCGAACGCCAAAAGCGGGGCCAGTTGTGGAACCTGTGGTGCGGCCTCAAACCGTCATGCTGAGCGTACCCGCGAAGCATCTGGCATCGGACTCCAAGGCCGGATTCTTCGCGAGTACGCTCAGAATGACCCATGCGACACGTTATGTCGCACACGGGCGGATCGCCATCCGCGTGTTCTGGTCATTGGACATTTGGATTTGATTCGGGATTCTGGTTTCGGATTTCGCCATTTATGTCGCAGCCTCTGCTCATCCTGTGTTTCGGCAACCCCCTGGCCGGCGACGACGCCTTCGGCTTCCTCGTCGCCAGCCAATTGGCCGCGCTCCACAATCCCCGTCTCCACGTCGTCGATCTCTCCCGCGAAAGCCCGTCGGCCATGCTCGACCATCTCGACTCCCAGCCCGCCCTGGTCATCGTCGACGCCGTCTCCGGCCCGGACATCGCCCCCGGCCAACTGATCGACATCGACTGGCACGCCCCCGGCCGTCCCAGCCTCGTTCACGACTCGGCCCTGAGCACCCACGGCCTTTCCGTTGCCAACCAGCTCGAACTCGCCGCCCGCCTGGGCATGTTACCGGCCAGCATCCGCCTGATCGGCGCCGGCATCGCCGACACCGCCATCGGCGCCGCCCCATCCCCAGCCATCCCCGCCGCGGCCGCCGAGGCCGTGAAGCGCATCCTCAATCTGGCCGGCCAGCCATAATGGCTCAGCTTTCGTTTCTCGCATGATCGCCTATGATATGAAAGACCGTGTTGCGAGAATAGGCCAAATAGACATCACATGCAGTTTGAGAGAATCACCCACGATCCCGCCGTCATGGGTGGGAAGCCCTGCGTCCGCAGCTTGCGCGTGACGGCCGGCACGATCATGGGGCTGCTGTCCGCCGGCAAGCCGCGCGAACGCATTCTGCAAGCCTATCCATATCTGGAGCCGCAGGACATTGACGCCGCCCTGGCATATGCCGCCTGGCGGCTTGAGGAGCGGGAAGAGCCCCTGGTTGTCTCATGAGTGTACAGATTGACTTGTCAACTAATGACTCCCGTCCCCTAGAATGGCCCACCGGAGACCAGCATTTTGTCCAAGCCGGATTCAACGCCCTCCTGGCGGAGGAGGGTTGAATTCGCATCCGATCTCCGGCTACCGGCCACCGGGCGTCTCCTGCCTTCATCCGTGCCATCCGGGCTATCCGCGGTCAATGAAGATGATCCGGAGCGACCGATGGCATTGACGAAATCGCGCATTCAGTCTCCAATTGCACCCATGGCCATTACTTCCGATCGGGTCATCGAAGCGCTCGAGACGGCGGCCGAGGAGAACCGCATGAGTTCCCTCCGGCAGTTCCAGGTCGTCAACCTTCCCGAAGAAGGCGACGTCTGGATCACCGGCGATCTGCACGACCACCGCCGCAACTTCCTCAAACTCGTCCGCTGTGCCGACCTGCGCAACCATCCATCACGCCACCTCATCCTTCACGAACTTATCCACGGCGACCACATCGACGCCGACGGCGCCGAGCAGAGCTGGCGCACGCTCTACGCGGCCGCCGACCTCAAGTGCGACTTCCCCGAGCAGGTCCACTTCATGCTGGCCAACCACGACCTGGCCCAGATCCACGGCGAGGGAATCCTCAAGGGCGGCGCCAGCGTCTGCGAGGCGTTCTCGGCCGGCGTCTCCAAGGAATTTGCCGACGATGCCGACCGCGTGGATGTCTCCATCAAGGATTTCCTGCTCTCCCTGCCCCTGGCGATCCGGTTGCCCAACGGCATCTTCTGTTGCCACAGCCTGCCGACCGATGCGCAGGTGGCCAAGTTCGATTTCTCCGTTTTCAATCGCGAACTGACCGGCCCGGATTACGCCCGCAAGAACGGCCCGGTGTATCAGCTTATCTGGGGCCGCGGCATGAGCCCGGCGACGGCCGCCCAGTTCGCCGACAACGTCGGCGCCGAGATTCTCATCACCGGCCACCAGCCCCAGGAATCCGGCTATGCTGTTAACGGCGACCGCCACCTGATTCTGGCCAGCGAGCACAACCGGGGTACCTTTGTGACGCTGGATCTGGCCGGTCGGTACGACATGGAGGGGATTCTCGCGAACCTCCAGGCCTTCGCGGCCATCGAGCTCGAGGACGAATACGAGCAGACCGAGTAACTTTGGAGCGGTGGCTCGACACCGCTTTTCAATCTGCGTCGCAAACAGCATAATAAACCCACGGACATCGCGTAGCGGCAAGTCGGCCGCGTCAATCGCTGCTTCGGGCCAGCTCTGGACTTCGATGTCAGCCGTGCCGCACATGAAAAAGCGGCGTCGAGACCGCCGCATTCCAAATAGTCCAGCGAATCCGGCCGGTTTGTTCGACCCAGTGAACTTTTTGCCAGGTTGGCGCACTTCACGGATAATGGTGTCTACAACCGGGAGGTTCGATGATCGCGTTGCCAAAGCGTGTCGTGGGTCTGTTGGCCGTCTGGGCCATGTGCGCGGGGTGTGCGTCGGATATGGCATACACTGCTGAGAAGAGCGAGGGTATGGCACCGCCGCCACCGCATCCGCCTTCGGCAGCCCTCGCTGTGGTGGCCACGCCGGCATTGGCGGCCGACAAAGCAGCGCCGGTCGAGAACCCGGCGGGGCAGCGGGTGGTGATCTACAGCGGGGTCATCGGGCTGGTGGTCTCCGACGTGGCACGGACGCTGGAGGTGGTGCGGACGCAGGCGGTGTCGCTGGGCGGGTACATGCAGGAAATGGACGGTGCGTCCATCACCGTCCGCGTGCCGGCCGATCGGTTTACGGAAGTGGTCGAATGGGTTGCCAAATTGGGCGAGGTGACGGAGAAGAGGATCAAGTCGCAGGATGTGACCGAGGAGATGCGCGACTTGCGGATTCGCCTAGACAATGCCGAGCAGACCCGCAAGCGGCTCCTGGCCCTGCTGGAGAAGAGCGCGAAAGTCGAGGACACGCTCAAGATCGAAACCGAACTGGAGCGGGTGACACAGACCATCGAGCTGCTCAAAGGGAAGCTACAGGCACTGACGTCCGAGGTGGCGTTCTCGACGCTCAAGGTGCAGGTGAATTCGCCGTTGCCGCAGAGGCAGATGGTGGCCCAGATTCCGTTTGAGTGGGTGAGGCAACTGGGCGAGGGCGTGGTCAGCGGGATGGCCGCCCAGCAGGCCCAAAGCAGTTCGCGTGACCGCCGGGAGATTCGCTTCGATGCCCCCAAGTCGTATATCCGCTACTATGATCGGGACGACACGAGCGAGTCCATGTCGGCCGACGGGGTGATCATCAAGATCCAGAAACAGGACAACTACAAGGGCGGCGACCTGGAGTTCTGGTCGGCCATGGCCAGGCGCGTGCTGGTGGAGAGCCGCGCCGTGGCGTTTGAGCGCAACGAGACGATCAAGGTGCAAGGCGACAAGCCGGCCAGGCTCGTGAGCGGCACGCGTGACCTGGCCGGGCAGAAATCCGGTTATCTGCTGGCGATCGTGGTGCTGGAGGAAAAGGTGTACGCATTTGAGGCATGGGGGCCGCTGGCTGCGTTCGAGAAAGACCGGGCGGTGATCGAGGCCTCGGTGAAATCGCTGGAACCAAGGAGGTAGGGCGCGAACGCTCGCTTCGCACCGGCGGGCGACGCAGTCGGAGATGCCGCGGAGTACCGCGGCACACGGGCAAGATGCCCGTGCCACGACTGTAGTCTCTCCGTCAACCTTTGGAGCGGTGGCTTGACACCGCTTTTCCATCGGCGTCGCAACCGGCGCTATCTCACCAGGGATGTCTCGCGGCGGCAGATCGGCCGGTTCGCTCCGATTCGGACGACCGACGACGGTCGGCGCACATCGAAAAGCGGCGTCGAGACCGCACTCCAAGAGTCGGCAGCTCTATCGCCTCGACGGCGAACCCGAACCCTTGGCCTTGGTCGCCACCACCAGCACCGCGCCCAGCCCCATCAGCAGCGCCGTCGCCGTCAGACCGCCGGTGTAGCCGAGGCGCGTATCCTTCAGCGCGCCGATCGTGTACGGGCCGATGAATCCGCCGAGGTTGCCGATGGAGTTCACCACGGCGATGCCCCCGGCGGCGGCCGTGCCGCTCAGGCGAACCGAAGGCAGCGGCCAGAACGTCGGCATGGCGCAATAGACGCCAATGGCGACAAATACGAACCCAAGCGCGGCGATCACCTGGTTCAGCACGGGCGAGAAATGTGCCGCGACTGTTTTGTTCGACGTGGCCGCCGTGATGGCAAAGCCCACCGCGCCCAGCAGCAATGCCGCGGCCACATGCCACTCGCGTTCCTGCTTGCGATCTGAACGCCGTCCCCAGAAGAACATCAGCAGCGCCCCGCAGGCCGGCGGAATCGCCGGAACCCATTTCATCTGTCCCTTGGTGATGCCGACGCCATCGAGAACCGTGGGCATCCAGAAATTCAGGCCATAAAGGCCGACCATCATGCAGAAGTAGACGGACCTCAGGGCAAGAATCGACGGGTGAATCAGCGCCCGGCCGAGCGGCATGTGGGGCTTCCGGCTGCTTTCGCCATCGAGCGTTTTCCGGAGCCAGGCCGCCTGGTCGTCGCGGAGCCAGCGGGCCTGCTCGGGTCGATCCGTAAGGTAAAACGGGACGATGGCGCCGATCACGATGGCCGGAATCGCCTCGACGATGAATACCCACTGCCACCCCCGCAGGCCGGCCCGGCCGTTGAGGTCCAGCAGGTAGCCCGACAGCGGCGCCCCGATGATGCCCGATATGGGAATGGCGGCCACAAACAGCGCCGTCATGCGGGCCCGGGTGGCCGCGGGAAACCAGTAGGTCAGGTAGAGGATCATGCCGGGAAAGAACCCGGCCTCGGCGACGCCCAGCAGCACGCGCGACACAATGTAACTCTTGGCGCCAACGACCAATGCCGTGGCCCCGGAGACGATGCCCCAGGAGATCATGATCCGGGCGATCCAGCGGCGGGCGCCGAAGCGGTGCAGCAGCAGATTGCTCGGCACCTCGAAAAGAAAGTAGCCCAGAAAGAACGCTCCCGAGCCAAGGCCGAAGAGCGTCTTGCTGATGCCCAGGGCGTCGTTCATCGGCTTGGCGACGAAGCCCACGTTGGCGCGGTCGATGAACGCGATGAAATAGAGGAGCATCATGAACGGGATCAACCGCCAAGTGATGCGGGCAATCGTGTCCTGCTCGAGATTGTGCAAATCGGGGGGTTCGTAGTCCAGCGTGACCATGGTGCGTTACTCCGGAATCCTCAGTGAAGCCCATGCCCCGTTGAACTGATCGACAGCGCCGAGTGCAGCACGCCCTTCTGCTGGCCGGCCAGGTCGGCGATCTGGCGCAGTTCGTGCGGGTGTCCTTTCATCATGATCATCTCGGCACAGATGTGCTCGTCGAGATGGACATGGGTGGTGGCCAGGACCGTCTTGTGGTGGTCGTGCTGGAGGTCCGTCAGCTTCTTGCTGAGCTGGTAGGCGTGGTGGTCATAGATGATGGTCAGGGTCGCCACCACCTCCGCGTGTCCGTGTTCCCATTCGCTCTCCACGAGCTTGGCCCGGACCAAGTCGCGGATGTACTCCGAGCGATTTGTGTACTGATGCTTGCGGACAAGCTGTTCCATCTGCCGGAAAAGCGGCTCCTCGAGCGAGATGGCGAATCGCGTGACTTTGGCCATGGTACGTTCTCCGTGGATACTTTAGCCTGGCATGCCGGATTATCGAGTAGTCCAACCGATGATCCGCATGTCCCGTCCGGATCAACACTTGCCGCCGGCCACAATACCCCTCTCAGGAGAACCAACATGCTTCGCTCTCTCATTTGTCTCGTCCTTATCGCCACGTTCGGAATCCGTGCCGCCGAGCCGCCCGTCCCGCCGGCCGACGATGGCCACGGCTGGAAACTCATCTCCGGCGAGTTGATTCAGAAACTCCTGCAGGATGGAAAGAAGATCGGCTACCCCGGCCAGACCACGGGGCTGGCCGTCGATCGGACCACCGGCGAACTCTATCTCGTTGTCCCAGATCAGGGTGTCTGGAAATCAACAGATCATGGGCAGACCTTCGCCCGCGTCGACGGCGGCGCGATTACCGGCCGCTGCGAGACCGGCTACACCATCAATACCGATCCCAACGGCAAACGTCTGGCCTTCTTCATGCTCGATGGCAAGTGCGCCATGACGCTCGACGCCGGCGCGACCTGGTTGCCGTTGACTTCCGTCGGCCGCAACTGGGACTTTGCCGCCGTGGACTGGGCCGCCGACAAACCGCAGGCGATCTTCGCGGCCCTGCACGAATCCGGCGGCCAGCTCATGGCCAGCGCCGACGCCGGCAAGACCTGGACGAAGCTCGACAAGGATCTCAAGTACACCGCCGTCGGCGTGATCGACGCGACGACATTTCTGACCACGCGCGGCGAGGGCATTCTGCGCAGCACCGATGCCGGCAAGACCTGGACGAAGGTGTCTGATTTGCAGCCCGTCGGCCGGTTGATGCAGAACTTCGCCGGGACGGCGTGGTGGGTCGGCAAAGACGCGATGCTCATCAGCCGGGACAAGGGGGTGACTTGGGAGAAATGGGGCGCGCCGCTCGAAGCGTGCGGCTGGGGGCCGTGGTTCGGCAAGGACGAGAAACAGGTGATGGTGGCCGGCAAGAAGGGATTCATCGAGACGACCGACGCCGGCCAGACATGGAGACCGGCCGTGTCGTTGCCGGCCATCAACGGCTTCGATGCGAGCAGAACCGGCTGGTTCCTCAATCTCGCCTGGGATCCCAGGAGCGATACGTTCTACGCATGTAAGATGGGAGCCGGCGCGTACCGCTACGAGCGGCGGTAGCCGCTGGGAACGCCGAGCTCCAGGTCGGCCCCGGGAATTCCCGATCACGGCGAACGCCTGGTAATCTCGGAATCGCTGAATTGCCCGGACACCGGCAACCGTCATCCCGAGCGTACTCGCGAGCGTCTGCCCTGAGCGAAGCCGAAGGGGATCTGGCCGCGAACTTCCGAGCCAGATGCTTCGCGAGTACGCTCAGCGTGACGACTCCTGCGAGGCAGGGGGCATATCCATGACGTCCACAAGCGAGGCGAAAATGCAGGCTGCGAGTCCACGAGTATCTTCGACAACGATACGTGATCGAGCGATGATCGCCCTGTCCCTCACCGTCATCTTTTGTCTGGCGGACCTGCCCGCTTTTGCCAAGACCACGCGCCCGCTCTCGCGAATCTCGGCCGACCGCGAACACCACACGCTCCGGACGGCCGACGGCGCACCCTTTATCCCCTTCGGCGTCAACTACTTCCGTCCCGACACCGGCTGGGCGCCGCAGCTTTGGAAGAAGTTCGATCCCGAGGCGACACGCCGCGACCTCGAACTCATCAAACGCCTCGGCGGCAACACGATCCGCGTCTTCATCTCTTTCGGTTCGTTCTATACCACGCCCGGCCAGCTTGACCCCGAAGGGGTCGCGCGTTTCAATCGATTCCTGGAACTGGCCGAGCAGGCCCGACTTTACGTTCATCCGACCGGCCCGGATGCGTGTCTGGTGAGTCCCAAGGCGATGGAGCAATTCCGCCTGGACTGTCTCCGCGCGTTCCGCGCTGGCCGTGTGACGACGCGGCCGACCGGCGGGTGAGCGCCCGGCGGTCGCCGGAACACACCGGTGTCTACACGTCGTCGCTGGTTTCGGAGTCCTTGCTCTTGTCGGGCGTCGCCGCCGCCGGAGAGCGGCGGAAGATCGCCAGCACCCGGTCGATGTGGACGACGAACAGGCGGTTGTCGTGTTCGAGCTCGACGGGGATGGCCTCGCGCGGGTCGAACAGCACCTTGTCGTACTGCCGGATCGTCTGGTCCTCGTCGTTCTCGATCGCCTTGGAGATGGCGATGACCCGGCCGGTGATGACGGGGATCTCGTGCGAGTCGGGCAGGACGATACCGCTCTTGGTTTCGCGGCGGTTGTCGTCCTTGCGGACCACCACGCGTTTGCCAATGGGTTCAATGATGTCGTATTCGGCCGGTTTCTTGGTGGGTTTGGAAGCCATGTTAATTCAACTGCTCTTGACCTGACAGATGGCGTCGAGGAATTCCGGGGCCGTGTCGAGGACGTCGTCCAGGCGAAGGCGGTGCAGCAGGTTGCTGATCCGAGGAGTGGATTGGGTGAACACCATGTGCCCGCCGTTACGCTGGCACGCCCGGCTGGTGGCAATGAACATGGTAATGGCCGGTGTGGTGAGCATGTCCACCTGCGCCAGGTCCACGATGACATGCGCGCCGTGCTGCCTGGCGAGCTGGGCGAACGGCTCTTCGATGCTCGACAATTCGTCCGAGGTCAGGCTCCCATCGATCTTCACGACCGTCAGCCCGTCCTGTTCGATCTGGTTCAGATGCGCCATAGTTCACCCGCGTCTGGAAAACGGGGCGCTATTGTCCCTTGCGGGTGGGCAAAAGAGAAGCGAAAAACCGAATAATGATCGAGGGAATTTTGCCGGTCAGGCCGGCAGGCGTCAGTCGGCGGGCGGCTTTTCCCCGGGGGGAAGCTCCGGCGGCGGCCCGTCATCCACCAGGTCCTGCACCATGCGCCCCATGAAGAAATACAGTTCCTGGACGGCCACCGAAGGGGGGATGGGGTCGCGCAAGTCGTAGATGTGCTCGAAATCCTGAGAGGAGTCTTCCGAGCGTTTTTCACCTTCGTTGCAGACATGGTGCTGGAAACTGACGGCGTCCTCGTGGCTCTGGCTGATGACAAGCTCGCCCCAGCGCCAGGCCAGGTGAATGCGCACGGATATCTGGTTTCCCCAGGTGGAGATACGATGCACGACGCGCTGGCGGCGCAGAAGCTGGGTCAGGGCCTCCATGGTCGGCAGAACAGCCGACTGGAGGAGGGTCTGGTAGTTCTGGTTGAACTCCTGCTGGCGCTCCACGGCCTCGCGGTCGGCCGCGAGCTTCTCGGCCGGCACCTCCCGAAAAGGCTCGACCCGCGTCAACCACCATTGGGCGAAGACTTTGTCGAACATGGATTCCTCAGAAGGCACGAAGGCACACAGGCATTGAGGCACGAAGGGGAGATTCCTCGCTTCGTGCCTGCCTGCCTTCGTGCCTTGGTCCCTATTCCTTCACTTCATATTCCGCATCAATCACGTCGTCGTCCTTCTTGGCACCGGTCGCAGCGGCACCCGGACGGGTGGCACCCGGTTGCGGCTGGGGGCCTGGACCGCCGGCCTGCGGGCCGCTCTTGCCATAGACGGCTTCGCCCATTTTTGACACGATCTGCTGGAGGTTCTCGATGGCCTTGCGGATCGGGTCGGCATCCTCGCTCTTGAGCGATTCCTTGAGGTTGTTCAATGCCGACTCGATGCTGCCGCGGACATCGCCGGGTACCTTGTCGCCGTACTCCTTGAGCTGTTTCTCGGTCTGGTAGACCAGGCCGTCGCCTTGGTTGCGCAGGTCGATGACCTCGCGGCGCTTCTTGTCGGTGGCGGCATTGGCTTCGGCTTCGCGCTTCATCTTCTCAATCTCGTCCTTGGACAGGCCGCTGGAGCCACTGATGGTGATCTGCTGCTCTTTGCCGGTGCCCGTATCCTTCGCCGAGACATTGAGGATGCCGTTGACGTCGATCTTGAAGGTAACCTCGATCTGCGGCAGGCCGCGCGGCGCGGGCGCCAGCCCGGTGAGTTCGAAGCGGCCGAGCGTGCGGTTGTCGCGGGCGAAGTCGCGTTCGCCCTGCAGGACGTGGATGGTGACGGCCGGCTGGTTGTCCGACGCCGTGGAGAAGACTTCCTTCTTCTCGGTGGGAATGGTAGTGTTGCGCGGGATGAGGACGGTCATGACGCCGCCCATGGTCTCGACGCCGAGCGACAGGGGGGTGGCGTCGAGAACGAGGATGTCCTTCATTCCGCCGGTGGCGACGGAAGCCTGCACGGCCGCGCCCAAGCCGACGACTTCGTCGGGGTTGACCGAGCGGTTGGGCTCCTTGCCGTTGAAGAGTTCCTTAACCAGTCGCTGCACCATGGGCACTCGCGACGAGCCGCCCACGAGAACGACTTCGCCGATCTGTTCGGGCTTGAGCTTGGCGTCGCGCAGGGCGTCGACGACGGGCTTGCGGCAGCGCTCGACCAATGCCCCGAT
>JBEKVL010000049.1:0-15167 GCA_049514055.1 Tepidisphaeraceae bacterium
TCCGAGGAGCCGATTGAAGTTCGCTGGACGGGGCCACTGGTGGTCGTGCCGCTCGTCGGCGACAGGCCTCTCCGGCTCGCGCCGGGCGAAGCCATCGTGCGCCTCTCCGGCTCGGAAATTCGTCCCGTCGAGGTCCTGCGCAAGAGCGCGGAGGTGACGACCACTCTTCGTTGTGCGAAGTTGACGCACTGGACCATCGACCAGGGTGCCCAACTCGAAGAGTCCGCGGGCGTACCCGTGGAAATGAGCGACAGCCGTGGCATGAAACTGCTGACGCACACGATGGTCTACTCACAGTCCGACGGCAGCGCGGTCCTCTACGGCAAGTCAACCGCGAAACTGCCCGTAGCCCCGCCGGAAGCCGGTAGCCAGGCCAAACTGGAACTGATGGATGCGGCGTGGAGCGAGCGCTGCGTTCTCTCCCTGCACGGCGGCGACCTCGACGCCATGCAGGTCGATCGCGTGTCCCTGCAAGGCAATGTGGCTGTCCGGCACCCGCAGATCTCCCTCGATTCCAACATGCTCGACCTGCAGTTTGCCGGCGAACCCGCCGGCCCGTCAACCCGGCCCACAACCCGTCCGGCGACGACCATGGCGCTCAAGCAACTTGACGCAAACGGCAACGTGAAGTGCGTCGCCACCGGGCAGGGCGGCGAGAAGGACATCCGCAAGATCGACTGCGACTCGCTCAAATTGCTCACCGCGCCCGGCAGGGACGGCAGGCTCTACGCCCGCGAAATGGTGGCCATCGGCAACGTATATACCTCCGACCCGGATCGTGAAATGTGGGCCGGCAACCTCAATGTCCTGCTCGCCCAGCCAACCACCCGGCCGGCGACGACACAGCCGTCGACACGTCCGGCGAACAAGGATCAACTCGCGCCCGGTGAACTCGAAACCCTCTGGGCCCACGTCGATGTTCACATCCGCACTGCCGACGGCAGGGAGGCGTTCGCCGACCAGCTCAATATCGAAGTCAAGGACAAGCAGACACAAGTGACGTTGCACGGTCGCCCGGCCATCGTGAAACGCGAGAAGGATTCGCTCAGTGGTCCGGTCATCACCATGGCCGTCGAATCGCAGCATGTGACCGTCATGGGCCAGGGAAGGCTCACCGGCGTGAAACAGTCGGCAACCGACAAGGAGCCCCGCCCGGTCGAGGTCATTTGGAAACGCATGCTCGACGGCCAGGGCGATGCGGTGGACATCGAGGGCGACGTCGTGGCCAGATCCGTCGATCCCGACGGCACCGTGAACACGGCCAACGGCCAGCGCGTGCATCTGACGACCACGCGCCCGACGACCCGGCCGGTGATCGCGCGGGCCGACACCCCCGTAACCCAGCCCGCCATCGCCCGGCAACCTGCGACCCGGCCCGTCGGCGAACTGGATGTGATGGCCAACCGCGTGATCGAGTCCATCACGCTCATCGGGACGGCCAGGTGCGAGTCGGTGCTCAACGACAACGTCGGCACGCTGCTGCGCCGGTTCCATGTGGATTCGGAGACGATCCGGTTCATGCAGAAGGAAGAGAAGGCCCAGGAACTGCTCATTCCCGGGCCGGGCCGGGTCCTGTTCGAGGATCTCCGGCCTGCGGCCAACGATGCCGAGGCCAAAGAGCGCGCGATGGATCCGATGGGTATGCGCGGACGCACGGCGTTCTCGTGGAAGGAGCGGCTGACCTACAGCGAGAAAGCCTCGCAATTGGTGATGACCGGCGACGTGATCGTCGCCCGCGAACCCACCCAGGGCGAAAAACACGAACCGCTGGTAATGCAGGGCGATCGCCTCGTCGCCGACATCGTGCCCCAGGACGAGATGCCTCAACCCGCCACGCGACCTGGCGCCACGACACGGCCCGATACGCGGCCGGCCAACATCGGTGGTATCGAGACGCACGTGCAGCTCAAGAACGTGCATGTCGAAGGCAACGTGACCGTCCGGAGCGACCAGCTCTACGTCGTGGCCGATACGATCGACTATGATCCCGTGTCGCACCTGCTGACCGTACGCGGCAAGGGCCGGCAACGGGCCCGCCAACTCGATCCCAAGACCGAACTGGAAACGGCGTCGTTTGATGAAATGGTCTGGAACACACAGACCAACCATGTGATCGATTCGAAAAACCTGACCCTGACGCGACGCCAGTAGGACGGAGGTTCCTGTCTGTCACCCCGTGAGCAGGGCCGACATTGCTCCCTGTTCCAACGTATCCCCGTGCAGGAATCGCAGACATTCCAGTCTGTTATTCACGTTGTTATGACGAAAGCCAACTGATGATGAAATCCGATTATCTCTCCGACAAATTCGCGGCCGGACTTTCCTATGGCGAGTACGTTGCGACGGGCACGGCCGAGCAGCAGCGGCGATGGACGGCGGTCTATCAGGCGGCCAGACTCACGCCGGGCCAGAAGGAACTGCTGGCCGGCTTTGTCCGGCAAATGAACGTGCTCGTGCTCAGCGGCATCTGGTGTGGCGATTGCGTGCAGCAGGTGCCGCTGCTGGCCCGCATCGCCGAGGCCGCCCAGGACCGCATCGATCTGCGTATCGTGGACCGCGATCTGCACCGGGATCTGGCCCGGCAGGTGCGGATTAACGGCGGTGACCGCGTGCCCGTCGTCCTGCTGCTGGCCGAGGATCAGGAGTTGTGCGCGATCTTCGGCGACCGGACCCTCGCGAGGTATCGCGCGATGGCCCGCCAGCAACTCGGCCCGAGTTGCCCCGTGGGTATTGAAGCTCCGGATGGTGCTGAACTGGCTGCCTGTCTTGGAGAATGGCTGAATGAGGTCGAACGAGTGCAACTGATGCTACGACTGTCAGCACGCTTGCAACAGCGTCACCATGATTAAGGAAATGTCATAAATATTTTTGCTTTTTTGTGTTCGCGGGGGTTGAGATTTATTAAGGACGTATCTATCTTCTAGTCCTATTCTGGCTGGTGAAGAACATTTCAACTCGAACCGGGAGCAGAGCATGTCAGTAAACCACGTTCGCGCGTTGTTGTTGTCGGCGGCTTTGTCGCCGCTGAGCGTCCTTGCGGCCGATGCGCCAACTCCGCCCAAACCGGATACCGACTGGTCGGACTCGATCAAACAGCCGACCGACTGGCTCAAATTTGGCGCCGATCTGCGGATACGCAACGAGTATCTGAATAACAACATCACGCTGAATCAGGATGCGCCCGGCCACGAAATGGATTTCCAGCGCATCCGCACCCGTTTGTGGGCCGACGTTCAGCCGTGCAAGGAATTCGAGGTCTTCGCCCGGCTCGCATGGGAAGGCTGGCACTATACCGAGCCGGACACCGGGGATAGCTGGCCCGACCAGGACATCATCTTTGACAACCTTTATGCCCGGTTGAATCTCGGCACCAAGGACGTTGGAATCACGACCACGATCGGCCGGCAGGACATCATCCTCGGCACGGGTTGGCTTGTTCTTGAGGGCACGCCACTGGATGCTTCCCGTACGATCTACTTCGATGCATTTCGGACCCAGTTCGACTTCAAGTGCGCGAAGACGACACTGGACCTGATCTACATCAACCAACCGGCAGAGGACGACGCTTGGTTCCATCCTCCTTACCACGCCGAATATCCCATGGCCGAGGAGAACTCACAGGGCGCGATTGTCTATCTGACCAATCGCACGCTCCCGGCCGCGAATGTCGAAGCGTACTTCATCTGGAAGGACAACGACGCGGATCTTGCCAATGGCGTCAACGGCGACATCTACACCTTCGGCGGAGCACTCTCGGGTGAGTTGGTGAAGAATCTCACCTATCGTGCCGAGGGCGCCGGCCAGTGGGGCAGGGTGAATAGCGACGACCAGCACGGCTTCGGTTTCAACGGCCGCCTCGAATATGCGTTCAAGGATCCGATGAATAACCGCATCAGCGGCGGCTATGAATACCGCAGCGGCGACAATCCCAAGACCAAGACCGATGAGGGATTCGATCCGCTTTGGGGCCGCTATCCGCAGTGGAGCGAACTGTGGGCGTGGAACGCCATCTCCGAGACGCGTGTCGCGGAAATCACCAATCTGCATCGCGTCTGGGTCGGCTGGGACATCGATCCAATCAAGCCGATCACGATATCGGCCCGATACAACGCCCTGTTTGCTCCGGAGCCCGGGCCTTCGGCGGCGAACCCCATGTTCGATGGCACGGGTCACTTTCGCGGCCACCTCTTCACCGCGGAACTGGACTGGAAGTTGAATCGGCACGTCAGCGCCGATGTGGCGTGCGAGGAGTTCCTTCCCGGCAACTACTACAACGACGACAACCACGACGCGGCAACCTACTTCCGCGTCGAGATGACCTTCACGCTCTAGGACCACGATTTCGAGATGGGATTGATTTGCAGGCACGGGCGGTCGCCCGTGCCTGCGGCGTTATGAATACAACGGGAGCAACGTCCCGATCTGAAACGGAGCGCGTTTCGGGTGGCGTGGGCGGGTACTCTTATGCGCGCCAGAGTACCTGCCCACGCCATCCAATCAGGGAATCAGGGAAGCCATGGCACGTCCACGGCTCGCTGGAGCAGGCGACCGAATCACGTCGCATCCGATGCGGCTGGCGTGGCCGCGGAGGGCTCGGCAGGCTGCTCCTTCGTATTGACCGCCTCAAAAAAGAGGTGCTTGGTCTTTTCGTCTTCGGCCTTGACCGTAATCCGTATCAGATCCTTGCCCTTGAAGGCGCCGCGCAGGATGTCCTCGGAAAGCGGATCTTCCACGTGCTGTTCGATCGCCCGGCGCAGCGGCCGGGCGCCGAAATCGGCGTTGGTTCCTTTGTCGATCAGGAAATCCTTGGATTCGGCCGTCAGTTCCAGGCGCAATCCGTGCTCGGAGAGCCGCTTGGTGACCTTATTCAGTTCAAGTTCGACGACGTGCTCGAGATTTGCCCGCGACAGCGAACGGAAGACGATCACGTCGTCGAGGCGGCCGATGAACTCGGGCCGGAAGTACCGCTCGACCTCCTTCATGACTGTGTCCTTCATCGTCTGATAGCTTCGCTCTTCCTGGCCGCCCTTGCCCTTGGCGTGCAGGCCGAAGGCGTTGCCGCCGCCTTTGATCAACTCGGAGCCGATGTTGCTCGTCATGACCATGATCACGTTGCGGAAGTCGACGCGCCGGCCGAAGGAGTCCGTGAGGTGGCCTTCCTCCATGATCTGCAGAAGCATGTTGAACACGTCGGGGTGGGCTTTCTCCACCTCGTCAAGGAGCACGACGGAATAGGGACGCCGGCGGATCCGCTCGGTGAGCTGGCCGCCTTCTTCGTAGCCGACATAGCCCGGAGGGGCGCCGATCAGGCGGCTGACATTGTGCTTCTCCATGTACTCGGACATGTCGATCTGGATCAGCGCATCCTGATCGCCGAACATGAATTCGGCCAGGGCCTTGGAAAGCAGCGTCTTGCCGACACCGGACGGACCCAGGAACAGGAACGAACCCATGGGGCGGTTGGGATCCTTCAAGCCACTGCGGGCGCGGCGGATCGTCCTGGCGATGGTGGCGATAGCCTCGTCCTGGGAAATGACCCGTTTGTGCAGCTCCTTCTCGAGCTCGAGCAGGCGCTGGGCCTCTTCCTTTTCGAGGCGGGTGAGCGGCACGCCGGTCATCTTGCTGACGACCTCGGCGATGACTTCCTCATCGACGACGCCATCGACTTCCTTGGCCTTGTCCTTCCACTCGCGCTGCATGTCCTCCTTCTTCTTCCGCAAGGACTCGGCCTGGTCGCGGAGACGGGCGGCCTCCTCGTACTCGGCATTGCGGACGGCCTCGTCCTTCTGGATCGACAGCCGCTCGATCTGCCCCTCGATCTCGGCCAGCGACGGAGGTTTGGCCATCGACCGTAGGCGGATGCGCGCCCCGGCCTCATCGAGCACGTCGATCGCCTTGTCCGGCAGGCAGCGGCCGGTGATGTACCGTTCGGAGAGCTCGACGGCTGCCAGGAGCGCCGCGTCAAGGATCTGCACGCGATGGTGAGCCTCATATCGATCGCGGAGGCCCTTGAGGATATCGATGGTCTCAGTCTTGTTCGGCGGGTTGACGTGAATCGGCTGGAAGCGCCGCGCCAGGGCGGCATCCTTCTCGATGTACTTGCGGTACTCATCGAACGTGGTGGCGCCCACGCACTGGATTTCGCCGCGGGAGAGGGCGGGCTTGAGCACGTTGCTTGCGTCGATCGCGCCTTCGGCGCCGCCGGCCCCGACCAGCGTGTGCAACTCGTCGATGAACAGGATCACGTTCTTGGCCCGGCGCACCTCGTTCATGACCGCCTTGATGCGCTCCTCGAACTGCCCGCGGTACTTGGTGCCGGCCACCATCATTGCCAGGTCAAGGACGACAATCCGCCGGTCGCTGAGAATCTCGGGAACGCTGTTGCCGATGATCATCTGCGCCAGCCCCTCGACGATGGCCGTCTTGCCGACCCCGGCCTCGCCCAGAAGCACGGGATTGTTCTTCTGGCGGCGGCAGAGGATCTGGATCACGCGTTCGATCTCGTTCTTCCGGCCGATGACGGGATCGAGTTGGCCTTCGCGGGCGAGTTCCGTGAGGTCGCGGCCGAAACTGTCGAGTGCGGGCGTCTGGCTCTTCTTCTTCTGGCCGGGCTTTTCGGACGGTGCCGGTCCGGCCGCGCCCTCTTCGCTCTCGACGCCCGCGCCGAGCAGGTTCAGGACTTCCTCCCGCACTTCCTCGAGCTTCAGCCCGAGGTTCATCAGCACCTGGGCGGCCACGCCGTCATGTTCGCGGAGCAGCCCGAGTAGCAGGTGTTCCGTGCCGACATAGTTGTGGTTGAGGTTGCGGGCCTCTTCAATGGCGTATTCGATGACTTTCTTGGCGCGCGGAGTCTGGGGCAGCTTGCCCATGGTGACCATGTCCGGGCCGGACTTGACGAGTTTCTCGACTTCCAGCCGCACCTTGCGGAGGTCCACATCGAGATTCTTCAGGACGTTGGCTCCGACCCCCGACCCCTCTTTGACAAGCCCGAGCAGAATGTGCTCGGTGCCGATGTATTCGTGGTTGAAACGCTGGGCTTCCTGGTTGGCAAGAGCCATCACCTTGCGGGCTCGATCCGTAAACCGTTCGAACATGTCCATCTCCGTATTGGCCGGCGTTCTTACGCGCCGGCCCCTCTCGTAGCAATCCCTGCTTCAGAGCCGGCCAAATTGGCCGGAAATGACTGACGCATCGGTTAATTCTAGGGTTGACGCGGGGTTAATCAAGGAACGCGAGCGTTCACATGGCGATGGATCACCGAATCGGCGGAGGACGGGCTTGCCTGCTCCCCACGTTGTTGCAGGACCGCTGCGCCGAGATACCATCGAGTTGTGAGAACGCTGGACTACGAGAATCCGTCAACCGGCAGCCGGGCGGCTCGTAACGACACCATCGGCCTGATACTCGCCCTCAGCGCGATCGGTCTGTCGCTGGCCGGCCATATCGTCAGTGCCGTATTCGCAGCCGACCTGCGACATGTTCCCCGGGGCAGCGCGATACGGCCCATGGCCCTCGTGGCGTTTCTCTTCTTCGTCGCCCTGGGAACCGCATGTACCGGACTGGTGCTCGGCTCCATTTCGCTCATGTACGGCCGGCGGCGTAGAAGTGTCTGCGTATTGGCCGCGTTGTCCGTGCTGACGTCGCTGACTCCATTGCTCACGTCCAACCTCGTGATGGACTATTTCGTCAGACGTAACGGATTGATCTGGGCGGACTGACGGGAGCGTGTGCCCCAAGCTGTCACCGGCCTTTGGCCCGCGCACATAACATGCGGGAAGGGTCATTCTGAGCGTACTCGCGGAGAATCTGGCCTCGAACTTCGAAACCAGATGTTTTGCAAGTACGCTCGCCATGACGGTTCAGCGGCTTCACTTTCAGAGCAGTCCGCCCTTCCCCGGTCCCCGGCTCACCGCTGCTTCAGCAGCATCCGCTCGACTTCCCCCCGCGTCGGCAACGCCGGTTGCGCCCCAAACCGCGTGCAACAGATCGCCCCCGCCGCATTTGCAAAACCAACCGCGTCCCCGATGCTCATCCCTTCGCCAAGCCCCACGGCCAGACCCGCCGTGAACGCATCCCCGGCCGCCGTCGTATCCACGGCCTTCACCTTGAACGGCCGCACGCCGCAGATATCGCGCCCGTGGAAGACGAGAGCCCCTTGCTCGCCCCGCTTGAGCACCACGAGTTCCGGCCCGCGTCGCAACAGCACTCGTCCCAGCGCCTGATCCTCCCCTTTCCGCCCGGCCAGTGCCCTGGCCTCCGATTGATTCGGAGACAGGATATCCACTTCGTACAGCGCCTTGGGCAGCCCCTTGGCCGGCACGGGCGCGGGGTCGAGAATCGTACGCACCCGCAGCTTGCGGCACATTCGTATCGCGAACTCCACCGTCTCCAGCGGAATCTCCAACTGCATCACCACCGCCGACGCACCCTTGATGACGCCCTTCGCCCTCTCGACATCGGCCGGCGTCACCCGCCCATTGGCCCCCGGCGAAACCACGATTGAGTTCTCGCCGCTGGCGGCAACGGTGATCAGCGCGCATCCGCTGGCGCAATTCTTCGTCACCGCCACATGCTCCACATCGACGCCGTTGTTTTTCAGCCCCGCCAGCAGTGTCGTCCCAAACGCATCATCCCCCACCCGCCCGATCATTGTGACCGTGGCTGCGTCTCCGCCCAATCTCGCCGCCGCCACCGCCTGATTGGCCCCTTTTCCGCCCGGAATCGTCCGCAGGTCTTCACCCGGCGCCGTCTCGCCCGGCGCCGGAATGCGCCCCGTCCGGCAGACCAAGTCCATGTTGATCGACCCAATCACGACGATCCGCGGGTTCATTCAACACCTTTCCTGTAGGGTCCGCTTCAGCGGACGTCCATCGGCGCGACCACGCTGCACCGCGCCCGCTCAAGCGGATCCTACGAGATTGTCTCCGCCACCGCCTCCAGCAACGCCTTCCCGTACAGCCTCACCTTGTTCGGCCCCATCCCCTTGATCATCTCCAGGGCTTCGACCGTCCGCGGCTGCGCTACCGCAATTGCCTCCAGCGTTGCGTCGTGACACACGCAATACGCTGGCAGTTGCTTTGCCCTGGCCATTTCGGTTCGCACCGCCTTGAGCCGGTCCAGCCTGGCCTGCACCTGTGGATCGCCCGGCGCAACCTGCACGAGCATGGCCTTTTTCGCCTTGGTCTTCCGCGACGACGATTGGATGTTCCCGAGCAGGTCGGCCAGGATCCCCGGAGCGCGCTTCTCCCCTTTCATGACGGCGATACCCGGCCCCGTCAGGTCCACCACCGGCCGGAATTTCTGGCCGTCCGGATCACGCTGCCGCGCCAGCCCGGCCTCCATCAGCCGGTACAGCATCTGGATGATGCGCTTCGTCGGATACTGCCGCAGAAGTCCGAACACGCTGAGTTTGTCGAATCCCCAGCGATCCGTCCTCTCGGTCTTCTCCCCGGCCAGCACATCGGCAATCATGCCCGCGCCGAAGTTGGTTCGGGCGGCAAGAGCCACCCGGGCGATGCCCGAAAGCAGCTTGCGTGCCGTATCGTTGACTTCATCCGACACCTCGATGGCCGCTCCGGCCGCCGTAAATGCCCCGCCGCGCTGCATGCGGCAGGCATCGCAGTCGCAGTTGTATACGTCCGACTCATCGCCGAAGTAGTCGAGGATCATCTGCCGCCGGCAGCGGTGGGTTTCGGCGTAGCGAATCAGCAGGTCGAGTTTCTCCCGGGCGTGTTCTTTCAGCGCCAGGATCCGGTCGGCGTCGGTCTGCGTGTCACCCTCGCCGATCTTGTCGATGAAGAACTCCTGCGTCTTGGTATCCGCATAGCTGTAGAACAACACGCAATCGGCCGGTTGCCCGTCGCGCCCGCCGCGACCGGCCTCCTGGTAATACGCCTCAAGGGTGCCCGGTATGTTATAGTGGACCACGAACCGCGTATCCGGCCGGTTGATCCCCATGCCAAAGGCGTTGGTCGCCACCGCCACGCCGTTGGCCGAGTCCATCCAGCCTGACTGGCTGGTGGTGCGGGCGTTGCCTTCCATTCCCGCGTGGTACGCGAAGATCGGCCGCCCGGGAACACTCGCCTTCAGCAACGCGGCCGTTTCGTCGACCACCCGGCGCGTCGAGCAGTAGACAATTCCCGCCCCGGCGTTCTTCTCCACAATCTCGATCAGCTGCTCCTGCTTCTCGTCCTCCCTGCGAATGCGCCGGCATGCATATCGCAAATTCGGCCGGTCAAAGCCGGTCACGTAGATGCTCGGCTCACGCATGCCCAGTTGCACGATAATGTCGTCGCGCACCTCCTGCGTGGCCGTTGCGGTCAGGGCGATGGTCGGCGGCGAGCCCAGCAGTCGCCGCACTTCGCCGAGCCTGTAATACTCCGGCCGGAAATCGTGTCCCCACATCGAGATACAATGCGCCTCATCGATGGCCAGGAACTTTGGCCTGATCCGCTCGAGTACCTGCTGAAACCCGCCCGCATAGAACCGTTCCGGCGCCACGTACAGCAACCCTGCAAATCCCTTGAGCACCGCGTCGATCGTCTCCCGCCGCTCCTGGGTCGTCTGATGCGAATTCAGCAGCATCGCCCCCAGTCCCTCATCGCGCAACTGTTCGACCTGGTCGTGCATCAGCGAGATCAGCGGCGACACCACCAGCGTCAGCCCACCCTGCACATACGTCGGCAGTTGGTAGCAAAGGCTCTTCCCGGCCCCGGTCGGCATGACGCAGAGCACATCGCGCCCCTCGAGCACTTCCCCGATGATCTCCCGCTGTGCCGGCCGGAAGTCGTCCAGTGCGAACAGTTCATGAAGATGTTCCCGCAAGTTCTTCTGCATCGGTGGATAACCCGGAATCGCGGAGAGTTTACCCGACGCGGCCAACGATTCCATCCTTCCCCATCTTTTATATCCCACCCGGCCGCGAGTCACGGTACAATCCGACGTCAACCATATGTCGAACTCAACCGTCCAACTCGTCGTGCGTACTGCCTCGGGTCTCGCGGTCAGGCCGGAACCCGTGCGAATCTCCTGGGTGTTTGACGATCTCGTCGCCTCCGACGGCCACAAGGTCCGCTGCACGTTCACGGCCGCCCTGCGCGCCCTGGACCGCCCGGCCGAATTGCAGATGCTGTGCGAGTCCGTCATGCAGGGCTCCGCCAGCGTTACCGCCGACATGGTCAAGTGCCAATGGACTGACCCCCTGCGCTCGTCCGCCGCCGGCGCCATCAAATCCCGCACCGGCGAAGACGCCACCGCCGACGCCGGCCGCTCGGCCGTCGCCGCCACGCTCACCGACGCCCTCAACCGCCTCGCCTTCGGCTGCGGTATCGAAATCCTGCCCCCGTGCCAGGTTGATACCGAGAGTCCCACGCTGACCCGTCAGCGCGTCGAGGCCATGCGCCAACAGGCCGCCCAGCAGCGGACGGCCAGCCAGCTCAAGCAGCTCGAACAGGCGGCCGCACTGCTCTCGCACTTTGAACATCTGCGCCAGGCATCGCCCCAGCTAAGCGCGGGACGAATCCTCCACCAACTGGCCCCGGCCGAGCAGACCGACATGCTTCAGTCGCTTCTGCTGGCATCGTCACAGAAGCAGCAGACGCAATCGCTCTGGGCCGTGGCCGGGCAGATGCTGCTCCAGATCGACCCGTCCGCCCCGGCCGCGCCACCGCGTTCGCGCCCGATGCCGCAGGACCTGGGCCCAATTCGCAGCGTCAATCGCTGTGACGATGGCACTCTGCTGGTTGGCGCCCGCAGCGGCGTCTATGTCTCCGGCCCGTCCGCCGGCGCCGGCCAATCGCAGGCCGTGCCGCCGGTGCCCTCACCGGCGAAATCCGGCGGCGCGCATTCAATGCCCGACACTGCCAGTGAGGGCACTGGCAGCACTTATTCCGCACATGCGATTGCCGGGGCATCACTCCAGGCCTACGCCGATCCCGGCATGGTTTCCCAAATGGGTTTCAGCCACGCCCTCCGCTGGGGCGAGGAACTCTGGGCCTGCCACAGCGAAGCCGGCATCGCGGGTTGGAAACTGGACGCGCCCAACAAGCCTCACATCGCCCTGCGCCCGCCGCAACTCAACGGCGCCTCCCCGCGCAATCTCGCCGCCCTCGATTCCGGCCGCCTGATCTTCAGTTCCGGCCCGCGTCTGATGATGCTCCTGCGGCAGGACGGCGATCACATCCGTGTTTCCGCCTGCGGCCCGGACTCGCCCTCGGAAATCATCGCGGTCCTGCACGCCGGCGATGCCGTGGTCACGGCCCTGCGCAGCGGTGAAATCGAGATCCGTCAGATCGACGATCTGGATGTCGTTGACTGTCGCACCGTGGCCGGCATGATCTCCGCCGCGTGCCTGCTGCCGTGGCTGGGCGAGTGGCGTATCCTCCTGGCCGAGGAATCCGGCCCAGTCTCCTGTGTCGGACTCACCGACACGGTCGTCACCCGGTTCTCCTGCTCCTATCGCGGCCTGAAAGCCCTGGCCGCCGCCGCCGACGTCGTCACCGGCGTAACCGCCGACCGCCAGCGCATCATCTGGTGGCAGACCACGACGCCCGCGAAACTCGCCGGCGACACCTACATCATGCCCGCCGCCAAGCACCGCGCCGCGGATGTGGCGGTGTAGGCTCGGAGTCCGGTCGTTCGGAGTTCCGGCTTGGGCCGGTACTCATTTGCAACCGTGGTCATTTCCGTCCGACGCACATCATTTCCTCTGCTTCGTGAAATCCACCTCAATCCACGGCTTGGTCCCGCGCCTGAACAACCCGGTAGCCCTTGGCATCCTTCGACGATGTGACTATGCCATCCGTCAGATTACGCGCTCCGTACTTGTCATCGCCATCAAAAATATCGCTCGTGGTGGCCGCGCAGTCCGCGGCAATGTTCTTTCCCATCCGAATGACTTCAATCTCCGCCAGGCTCGAAGCTTGCCCGATGTACTTGACAACCTCGATCCGTATCACAGTGTAGCCGATCGTCGGAAGTGTCACCTTCGTGGGACTGTCCTCATCGCGCTTCCAATCGCAGATGATGTTCTCCTTTGTCCAGAGCGTTCGACCGTGGGCGCACAGGCACACTCGAACCTCCAGTCTACTGTTGCCCGCTTTGGGCAGTCAACCTACACGACCTGCCAGGCATGCCACTCCGTACCCCCACTGGCCCTAACTTGTAACCGCGATCGTTGATCGCGGTCCCTCGCCGCGCTGACCCATCGCGGCTACAATGCCTCGGTCATGCGAATCATCATCTCCGGCGCTGCCGGTTTCATCGGCTCCCACCTGGCTGACGCCCTGCTTGCGCAGGGCCACGATGTCGTCGGCATCGACAATTTCTCGACCGGCGAGCAGGCCAACATCGCCCACCTCGCCGGCAACCCGAGGTTCCGCCTCATCCAGCACGACATGGTCCAGTGCATCGACGTCGATGGCCCGATCGACCGCATCTACCATCTCGCCTCGCCGGCCTCGCCGGTGGCCTACAAAAACATGCGAGTGGCCACGCTCAAGGTCAACGCGGCCGGGACCTGGAACCTGCTCGAACTCGCCGGGCACAAGAACGCGAGATTCCTCATCGCCTCCACCAGTGAAATCTACGGCGATCCGCTCAAGGACATCCAGCGCGAAGACGATTGGGGCAACGTCAACCCCATCGGCCTCCGTTCAATGTACGAGGAATCCAAACGCTTCGCCGAGGCCTGCGCCATGGCCTACCACCGCGAACGCGGCGCCGACACCCGGATCGTCCGCATCTTCAACACCTACGGCCCGCGCATGCACCCCGACGACGGCCGCGTTGTCACCAACTTCGTCTTCTCCGCCCTCTCCAATCACAATCTTCCCATCGTCGGCGATGGCACCCAGTCGCGCACATTCTGTTATGTGTCAGACACCGTCCGTGGACTGGTTGCAGCCATGGAAGCCGACTTCCATGAACCCATCAACATCGGCAACCCCGCGGAGACCTCCATTCTCGATCTGGCCCGTACGATTCTCGAACTGGTCCCCGGCACCAGGAGCCGCATCGTTTTCGAGCCGCGCGGCGACTACGATCCCCGCAGCCGCTGCCCCGACATCATGCGCGCCAGGCAGATTCTCGCCTGGACCCCCGCGGTTTCGCTCAAGGACGGCCTCGCAAAAGTCGTTGAATACCACAGGAAAGCAATGCAGAATGCGGAATGATGAATGTGGAATCAGTATCGTCCGGTAATTCTCGCCCGTTTCATTCCGCATTCGGAATTCCGCATTATGAACAGCTCACTCAAACGCATCCTCGTCACCGGCGGCGCCGGCTTTCTCGGTTCCCATCTTTGCGACCGGCTCGTTGCGCAAGGCCACGACGTCATCTGCCTCGACAACCTTTTCACGTCCCAGAAATTCAACATCCTGCACCTTCTGAGCCACCCCAATTTCGAGTTCGTCCGCCACGACGTCGTCCAGCCGTTCTTCTTCGAAGTCGACGAAATCTACAACCTCGCCTGTCCCGCCTCGCCCGTCCACTACCAGTACAACCCCGTCAAGACCCTCAAGACCTCCGTCATGGGCGCGATCAATGTTCTCGGACTTGCCAAGCGCGTCCGCGCCAAGGTCCTTCAGGCCTCCACCAGCGAGATCTACGGCGAGCCCCACATCCACCCGCAGCCCGAATCCTACTGGGGCAACGTCAACACCATCGGCCTGCGTTCCTGCTACGATGAAGGCAAACGCTGTGCCGAAACGCTCTTCTTTGACTATTATCGGATGAACAAGGTCAACATCCGTGTCATCCGCATCTTCAACACCTACGGCCCGCGCATGCACCCCTACGACGGCCGGGTCGTCTCCAACTTCATCATCCAGGCCCTCACCGGCCAGGACATCACCCTCTACGGCGACGGCCTGCAGACCCGGTCCTTCTGCTACGTCGATGACCTGATCGACGGCATGATGGCCATGATGGACGGCCCGGATTCTTTCGTCGGCCCGGTGAACCTGGGCAATCCCGGCGAGTTCACCATGAAGCAACTGGCCGAGGAAGTGATCGAGCTTACGGGCGCCAAGTCGCAGATCGTTCACCTGCCTCGTCCGGCCGATGATCCCTCGCAGCGGCGGCCCGATATCTCGCTGGCCAAGGAAAAGCTCAACTGGGAGCCGCGGATTCCGCTCCCGGCCGGCCTCCGCAAGACCATCGACTTTTTC
>JBEKVL010000050.1:0-15146 GCA_049514055.1 Tepidisphaeraceae bacterium
AAGGTTCCGGGCGCGGCCGCGGCGACGAGCGGTGATGGCGCCGGCGAGTAGCAGTCCGGTCGTTGGACGGGCGGGCGTCAAGGACCGATGGGCCGACTCGTTCTCATTCCCCTCTTTCTACTGCTGTTGCTCGGGGCAGCGGCGATCTGGAACTCTCGCCAGGCCGAGCGGCCGGCTGATTTCGTCTTTGTCAACCGCGGCGACATCCGCACGCTGGATGTGAACGAAGTTTCCTGGGCCAGCGACATCATGCTCGCCTGCGCACTCTACGAGGGACTGTACACGCTTGATCCCGCGACCCTCAAGACCATTCCCGGCACGGCATCGAGAGTCGATATCTCCGACGACAAGCGCGTCTACACGTTCCACATCCGCCCGGACGCCCGCTGGAGCAACGGCGATGCTGTCGTTGCCGGCGATTATGTCTTCTCATGGAAGCGGATGCTGCGCCGGCCGGGGCATTACGGGTATCTTTTCAACTTCATAGAAGGCGCCGGCGAGTATCGCGAGGCGATCGCGGCGGGCAAAGCGGCGGATTCCGCCTCGGTCGGCATCGAGATCATCAACGATCACACGCTGCGGGTGACGCTCAACGAATCGCTGTCGGTCTTTCCCGACCTCTGTGCCTTCCCGGCTTTTTTCCCCTTGCACGAACGTTCCATGCGGCCATTCGCCGAAGACGATGCCGGCAAATACCGGCCGGAGTTCATGCGGCCGCCGAACCTGGTATCCAATGGCCCGTTCAGGCTGACCCGCTGGGATTTCAAGCAGCGAATCCGCATCGAAGCCAACGAGCATTACTGGGACCGCAAGAATGTGAAAAGCCGCGTGATCGACCAGGTTGTCGTTGAAGACAACGGACTTGGCGAATTCCTGCGGTATGAAACCGGAACCGCCGACTGGCTTGCCGATGTCGATCCGGAGACCACGGCCGAACTGCTGCTGCGAAACCGTCGCGATCCGCTGCATGCCAGGCGAGACCTGCATGTGTTTGGGGCGTTTGGGACGTATTTCTATTGTTTCAATTGCCAGCCCGGTCTGCGAGATGGCCGGGCGAATCCATTTGTGGATCGTCGGGTCAGGCGGGCCTTTGCACTGGCTGTGGAACGAAGGCCGATTGTCGAGACGGTCACGCGCTGCGGCGAGCGCGTGGCCGGGCACTACATCCCCAACGAGACATTTCCGGCATACAGGCGGCCGGCCGGGCAGTCGTTCGATCCGGTCCAGGCCACGCGTCTGCTGGCCCAGGCCGGTTTTCCGGGCGGGGTTGGATTTCCGCGTGTGTCCATCGTGTACAGCACGGCCGCCCAGGATGGCGACATCGCCCAGGTCGTGGTTGGACAATGGAAACAGGTGCTCGGTGTGGAGGTCGAACTGGCCGGCGTGGAATCGAGCGAGTTCAGCCACCGCCTGCACAACCAGGAGTACGCCATCGCCCGCGGAAGCTGGTTCGGCGACTACGACGATCCCTCGACGTTTCTCGACAAGTACCGATCGACGGCCGACAACAATGACTGCAAATGGGTGAGTTCGCGATACGATGAACTGTGCCGACGGGCGGTTGGAGAAATCGACACGCAGAAACGGCTCGACATGCTCGCCCAGGCCGAGGGAATCCTGCTTGACGAGGCCCCCATCGTGCCCTTGTACTACTACACCAACCGTTACATGTTCCGTTCCAACGTGAAGGGGATCATCATGCACCCGCGGAACATGGTGATGCTTAAGTCCGTGCATGTGGAGAAGTAGGCCATGCTCAAGTTCATCGGGTATCGCCTGCTCCAGTTTCCGCTCGTGCTGTTGATCATCTATTTGCTCACGTTCACGCTGGCGTGGGTGGTGCCGGGAAGCCCGTTTGAAGACGGCGACCGCAAGATGGACCCGATCGCCGCAGCAAGGCTGGCGAAGGATTTCCACGCGGAAAACTGGGCGTCCTTCGTGACTTACTATCCGTTTCGACTCGTGCGCCACGGCGATTTCGGCCCGAGCATGCGCTACCAGGGCTGGAGCGTAAATGACATTCTCAAAACCGCACTGCCCGTCTCTGTCTCGCTGGGAATGCTGGCGCTGGTGATCGCCATCGCGGCCGGGGTTACGCTGGGCACGCTGGCGGCCGTGAAACGCGGCGGTTTCTTCGACTGGCTGAGCCTTTCGGTGGCTCTTGTGGGAATCAGCCTGCCCAGTTTTATCGCGGCGGCGGCGCTACTCATTGTCTTTACGCTCTGGGTTCCCATTTGCCGCGTCGGCGCCTGGGGCAACCTGCGCGACATGCTGATTCCGGCCGTGGCGCTGTCGCTGGTTCCGATGGCCTACATCGCCCGGTTGATGCGTGTGGCTACGATTGATGTCCTGGGCCAGGACTATGTTCGCACCGCCCGTGCCAAGGGTCTGTCCAATATGAAGGTGATCTGGAAGCATTGCCTGCGCAATGCGTTTCTCCCCGTGCTGAGCTATCTGGGACCGGCTGCGGCGGCCGCGTTTACCGGATCGTTCGTCGTGGAAAAGGTCTTTGACATTCCCGGGCTTGGGCAGCATTTCGTCAACTCCGTGCGCAATCGCGACCAGACGCTGATTCTGGGTACAGTGATCGTCTACTCCATATTCCTGATGACTTTCAATCTGCTGGTTGACGTGGCCTACGCGCTGGTCGATCCGCGGATCGACGTGACCCGCAGGAGCGGCAAATGAGCGCCATTCCTGTCATCATCCTTGAACCATCCGTTGCGACGACGCGGGATTCGTTCTGGCGCCGCGCCGTGTCCAGCGGACGCATTCGAATCAGCGGTGGCATCCTGTTGCTGATTGCCTTGGCATGCATCGTCACGCTGCCCTGGACGCTCTCGTCCCGGTCGGGCATCTACTACCACAACCTGCGTCCGGAGCACGTTCGCCAGGCGCCCTCGACCGGAGCTTTCGGCGGCATCTTCGGCACCGACAGGCTCGGGCGCAGCCTGCTTGGCCGGTGTCTCCTCGGGGGCACGATCAGTCTTTCCGTGGGCCTGGCGGCCGCCGGGATCAGCGTCGTGCTGGGGCTGGCGGTGGGCCTCGTCGCCGGCTACCGCGGCGGCTGGATCGACGCCCTGCTGATGCGCAGCGTCGATGTTCTCTACGGCCTGCCATATGTCCTGCTGATCGTCCTGTTCAAGATTGCCCTCGACGATCCCCTCACGAAATGGCTTGGCAGCTCGCGCGCGGCCAACCTCGTGGTCCTGTTCCTCGCCATTGGCCTGGTGAGTTGGCTGACCATGGCCCGCGTTGTCCGCGGTCAGGTTCTCTCGCTGCGGTCCCAGCCGTTCGTCGAAGCCGCGCGAGCGGCCGGGTTGTCGGAGACGCGGATCTTTCTCCGCCACCTGCTGCCGAACCTCGTCGGCCCGATCGTGGTCTACGCCTCGCTGACGATTCCGCAGGCGATCCTGCAGGAGTCGTTCCTGAGTTTTCTTGGAATCGGCATCGCGCCGCCAGTGCCGTCGTGGGGCGCGCTGGCCAGCGAAGGCCTCACGCCGGCGCTGAACACGGTGAACTCGCAATGGTGGATGCTGCTGTTCCCGTGCGCATTGCTGGCGGTGACGCTGCTGTGCCTGAATTTCCTTGGCGACGGGCTGCGCGAGGTGCTTGATCCCAGGCGGGATCAGGCGAGAATCTGAGCGGTTTGGCGTACAATGCCTGCGGTGAGCGTGCTGCTCTGAAAGTAAAGTCGTCGAATCGTCATGTTGAGCGTACTCGCGAAACATCCGGCTTCGGAGTCCATGGCCGGATTCTCCACCAGTCCGTTCAGAATGGCGCTTCCAACATCTTTCATCGCATGCGGGTGAGCCGAAGGCCCGTGACGACTCAGAATGACTCCTGAAAGATCCGTTGTGTTAGGTGGTGGTTCGAAGGCTGACGGTTGCTGATATGCGGCTGGTGAAATGGATATTCTTCTCCTACCTCGCCTTGATGGCGCTGCTCGTGGCGGGCCTGGCCGTGGCGCCGTCGCTGCTTTCCGAACCACCGCTCGACCGCGACACCGTCTACCTTCCCTATTTCGGCGACGTCAAGACCTTCGATCCGCGCGACATCTCCGACACCATCGCCAGCGCCATCGGCGGCAACATCTTCGAGTGCCTCTACAACTATCGCCACGATACGGAGAAGGGCGTGCTGTATCCGGAACTTGCCGAGGATTTCCCGCAAGTTTCCGACGATCTGCTCGTCTACACGGTTCGGATACGCAAAGGCATTCACTACTACGATCCCGACAAGACGGTTTTTGCCGACGGCGAAGGGCCGGAGGTCAAGGCGCAGGACTTCATCCACGCGTGGAAGCGCATCCTCGATTTCAAGGCCGCGAGTCCCAACGCCCAGATCTTCGCCGACAAGATAAAGGGCGCCGACGCCTGGCGTGAGTACACGAGGACCACCGATGCGCAGAAGATCGAATGGGACCGGCCCATCGAGGGGCTGGCCGCTCCCGATGACCACACCTTGAGGATCACCCTCGCGGAGCCAAGCCCTCAGTTGATCTACATCATGGCGCATCTGCCTACCACTCCCGTTCCAAAGGCGGTTGTCGAGAAATGGGGCGAGGACATCCGCGATCATCCCATCGGCACCGGCGCCTACTGCATGAAGTTCAACGAAAACGCCAAGCAGCAGAGCATTATCCTGCGGGCGAATCCCGTCTATCGCGGCCGGCCGGACGTCGATGGCTTTGCGACGGTTGATCCCGCGCAGCGCATCCCCAAGATTCGCAACGTCCAGTTCTCCTATTTCACCGAGGAACTTCCGGCCTGGTTCCAGTTCCGCAAGGGGCGCTTTGACAGCATGGGGATCATTCCCAAGGAGATCTTCACGCAAGCGGTTCGATTCAACGGCGAGGTCAGCCCCGACATGGCGGCCGCGGGCATCGGGGTCGTGCAGATGCCTTCACCCAGCACTCGCTACCTCGGGTTCAACATGAAGGATCCGCTGTTTGCCAACAACAAGCCGCTTCGCCAGGCCATGTCGATGGCCATCAACCGCAAGCAGCACCTCGAGGTCTACTGGAATGGCAAGGGCGTTCCGGCCAGCGGCCCGATCCCGCCCGGCATGGATCTCTACGACTCCAAGGCGGTCAATCCATATACGCAGTACAACCCCGAAGCCGCGCGGGCGAAATTGAAGGAAGCCGAGCGCATTCACGGCGGCGGCATTCCGAAGATCACGCTGCTCCTGCCCGGCACCGATTCCCTCACGCGCCAGGAAGGGGAGTTCTTCTGCCATGCGTTTCGCGCGCTGGGCCTGGATGTCGAACTCGATGCCACCAACTGGGCACGCTTCCAGGATCTCACGGACAGGCACCTGGCCCAGTTCTTCTACAACGGCTGGGTGGCCGACTGGCCCGACGAGCAGAATTTCTTCCAGCTTTTCTACAGCAAGAATTGCGATGACGGCGGCGTGAACTCGACGCTTTACTCCAACCCGGAGTTTGACCGCCTCTACGAGCAGTCGTCGAAAATGCTTCCCGGCAAAGAGCGGTTGGAGATCTACCGGAAGATGCAGGAGATCGTCAATGAGGACTGCACCTGGATCTGCGTCTACTACGACGTCTATTTCCTTCCGCGTCACGTCTGGATGAGCGGCTTCGTCGAAAACGACTACTGCCACGGCGTGCGCATCTTCACGACGCTGGACGCCGACCTGCGCCAGAAATACCTCGACAAGATGAACGGGAAGGTGCGCTGAACCATGTGGGCATACATTGCTCGACGCATCCTCTGGACCATTCCGATCGCCCTGGGCATCGTGATTCTCACATTCTGCCTCTTCACCTACGTCGCTCCCGATCCGGCTCGGTTGCTTGTCGGCAAGTATGCTTCGCCGGAAAAACTCGAAGCACAACGCGAGAAGATGGGCCTGAACAAGCCGCGCTGGTTCGACTTCGCCGCCGTGCGACGGCCTGCGCAGTCCGGCCGTCCCGCCGGGATCGCCGGCGTCATTGATACGCAGTTCTTCGATACGCTGCTCTGGCGGCTGCCTGATTCGGAGCACTATCACAAGCCGTTGACTTTGCTGATTGCCGAGAAAGGCCCGATCTCCCTTTCCATCCAACTGCCGATCTTCATCATCGAACTCGGCGTGCAACTCATTTTGGCGCTGATCTGCGCCCAATATCGCGGCCGCTGGCCCGACACCACCATCACCTTTGGCGCTGTCGTCGGCATGTGCGTCCCGGCACTCTCCATGATCGTCTTCTTCCAGTGGCTCCTGGGTTTCAAACTGGGCTTGTTCCCCGTGGCCGGCTGGGGCGGCCTGCGCTACGCCGCCTATTTCGGCACGCTGCCGATCATCGTCGGCGTCCTTTCGGGCATTGGCGGCGGAACCCGTTTCTACCGCAGTATCATGCTCGAGGAAATCTACGCCGACTATATCCGCACCGCCCGTGCCAAGGGGGTCGGCCAGTCCAACGTCCTGCTCGTTCACGTCCTGCGCAACGCCATGGTCCCGGTCATCACCCGCACGGTCGCCTCGCTCCCGTTCCTGATTCTCGGCGCACTGATTGTCGAGCGAATGTTCCAGATTCCCGGCCTGGGCTACGTACTGGTCGAGGCGATCGAGAACCAGGACCGCTCCATCGTCCTGGGCATGACGTATCTGGTCTCGCTCGTCTACTGCGTGATGCTCCTGGTCACTGACATCTGCTATATGCTGGTCGATCCGCGGGTCAAGCTGCAATGAGCACAACGCCAGACGCACAAGTTCTTCTGATTACCGAGGCGCTGGCCGAGTCGCCCCGGTCCCTCTGGCACGAGGTGCGCGATCGTATCCGCCGCAGCCGCCCGGCCTGGATCAGTTTCCTCACCGTCTGCGCGTTTGTCCTTGTTGCCCTGCTCGCCTTCACGCCTCTCCTGACAACCCGCATCGAAACCACAGTCGGTGGCCCATTTGAGCCACCCTCAATACGAGGTGTTGCCACCCTGCTGGGCACCGATCACCTCGGGCGCTCAGTCGTCTTCCGCCTGCTCTATGGCACCCGCGTCGCCCTGGTGGTCTCACTTTCGGCCGCCGTCATCGCCGCTGTCGTCGGGTCGTTCTTCGGCGTCCTTGCCGGATATTTCGGCCGTTGGATCGACACGCTGGTTATCTGGCTTTTCTCGACGCTCAATTCCATCCCGTGGATCCTGCTGATGACCGCCATGGCTTACGCGCTCAAGGACCGGGAAATGGTGATATTCGGGCAGGAGATCAAACTCGTCGGCGTTCCGGCCATCATCATCGCGCTCGGCTTGACAAGCTGGGTGGATCTCTGCCGGCTGGTTCGCGGTGAAACCATCAAGCTTCGCGAGCGGGATTTCATCGCCGCCGCCCGGGCCATGGGCCTGGGCAACTCCCGCATTCTCTTTCGCCATTTACTTCCCAATGTCTCGCACATCGTCATCATCGACTTTACGCTCAACGTGATTTCGTTCATCCAGGCCGAGGTCGTGCTGTCGTTTCTCGGCCTGGGCATCGTCGATCAACCCAGTTGGGGCCGGGCCATCGACGACGGCAAGCTCGAACTGATGCGCGGCGTTTGGTGGCAAATGGCCGGGGCCACTTTCCTGATTTTCCTGCTATCTTTGGCGCTGAATATACTTGGCGATGCGCTGCGCGATGCGATGGACCCGCGCTTACGCGGACGGGACTGATAACCATGGCCGACCCATTTCTGGAAATCCGCAACCTCAGCATCGGTTTCGACACCGACAAGGGCCTGCTGCGTCCGGTGCAGGATCTTTCGCTGTCCATCTACCCCGGCCAGACCGTCGCCCTTGTCGGCGAGTCCGGCTGCGGCAAATCGGTCACGGCGCTGTCGATTCTCCGCCTGATTCCGCAGCCGCCCGGCCGGTTTCTGGGCGGCGAGGTATTCCTCCAGGGCCGCGACCTGTTGAAACTGCCGGAGACCGAAATGCGGCGGGTTCGTGGCAAAGAGATCGCCATGATCTTCCAGGAGCCGATGACCTCACTGAATCCGGTCTTCACCATAGGCGATCAGATTGCCGAGGCCGTTATGCTCCATCAGCACAGCAGCCTGCGCGATGCCTATCGCATCGCCGAGGCGGCCTTGCGCGAGGTCGGCATCGCCGATCCCGGCCGCCGCTTACATGAGTATCCACACCAGATGTCCGGCGGCATGCGCCAGCGCGTCATGATCGCCATGGCCCTGGCCTGCAAGCCCAGGCTGCTCGTCGCCGACGAGCCGACGACCGCGCTGGATGTCACGATCCAGGCGCAGATTCTCGAACTGCTCCGCAAGCTCCAGCGGGACACCGGCATGGCCATCCTGCTCATCACCCACGATCTTGGCGTTGTGGCCGAGAATGCCGACGTCGTCGGCGTGATGTACGCCAGCCGCCTGGTCGAATTCGCCACTGTCGAGGACCTGTTTGACCGCCCGCAGCATCCCTACACGCACGGCCTTTTCCGCAGCGTGCCCAAACTCGGGTCTGGCGCCGAGCGCCTTGAGACAATCCCCGGCACTGTGCCCAATCCCGCGAGTTTTCCGGTGGGGTGCAAGTTTCACCCGCGTTGTGCCAGGTCCCGTCAAATTGCGGCCGCGGCCCCGAATGATCAACTCGTCGAGATTCGCGCTCCGGAAGAAACGTTCCGCATCATGCGCCAGTGTACGGCCACCGAGCCGCTGTTACGCGAAGTGTCCCCCGGTCACTGGGCGTCATGCCATTTTGTTGATAACCACGCAGCCAGCCCAATCACCCGGCCGCAGTCAGACCATCAGCGAGATGTGGTTGTGGACGCCGTGGCGAGGTAGTATGGCGTAGAATCAAAGTGGAGGTCAGTATGAGAACCTTCACCGCGGTGGTCGAAAAATGTCCTGACACTGGCCTGTTTGTCAGCTACGTTCCCGGATTTCCTGGTGCGCGCTCCCAGGGTGGAACGCTGGATGAGCTCAATCGGCATCTCCGCGAGGTGCTGGAACTGTTGCTGTCACCCAGCCGGTGATCGCGCAAGACATGGAGTGTGATGTGACTGTTGTTGCGCCGCAATCCCCGTTGGTTCGCCCTGCGAGTGGCGGTACCTTGCTGCAAGTGCGCGATCTTTGTACCTGGTTTCCCATCCGTCGCGGTGTGCTGTCGCGAACCGTGGGGCACGTCAAGGCCGTTGATGGCGTCAGTTTTGATGTACACGCCGGCAAGACCCTCGGCCTGGTCGGTGAATCGGGCTGCGGCAAGACCACCGTCGGCCGCACCATCCTTCGGCTCATTCCCGCAACCTCGGGGCAGGTTGTCTATCGCGGCAGCGATTTCTTCGCGTTGCCGCCGCGCGAGCTGCGGGCCATGCGGCGGCATTTGCAGATCATCTTCCAGGACCCGGTTTCCAGCCTCAATCCACGTATGACCATCGGCAACATCATCGGCGAGCCGATCGAAGTCCACGGCATCGCCCGCGGTTCGCAGCGCGACGAGCGCGTCGCCTCGCTCCTGAAACGCGTGGGGCTGGATCCTTCCTACGCCTCCCGCTATCCGCACGAGTTTTCCGGCGGTCAGCGGCAGCGCATCGGTATCGCCAGGGCTCTGTCGCTCGATCCCGACTTCATTGTCTGCGACGAGCCTGTGTCGGCCCTCGATGTCTCCATTCAGTCGCAGATACTCAACCTTCTCCAGGATCTCCAGCAGGAACGCGGCATCGCCTATCTGTTCATCGCCCACAACCTTGCAGTCGTGGAACATTTCTCCGACGAAATCGCGGTGATGTATCTGGGACGGATCGTCGAGAAGGCCCCGGCGGCCGAACTGTACTCCAACCCGAAGCATCCCTACACGATGGCTCTTCTGTCGGCCGTGCCCGAAACCAATCCGCGCCCGGCGCGGCGGCGCATTGTCTTGAGCGGCGAAGTCCCGTCGCCAAGCAATCCGCCGACGGGCTGCCCCTTCCATCCGCGATGCCAGCTCACCCGTCAGGTGGCTGCCCAGTCACCAGAGCGAGATACATCGCTCGTTTCTCTGCCCGTACTTCGCGAACACGACCAGATCAGCATCGACACCGGCGGCCAGTCCGCTCGCGTGTATCACAAGTGTGTCGAACAAATTCCGCCGCTCGACGCCAGGCAAGGCGCAGCCGGTCATATCGCGGCCTGTTGGCTGACGACGTGAGGCCGACAGAACCGATTTGAGAATTGGAATCCGAGATCGAGAGAGGTCATTTCGATCCAGTTGCGAACGCCTGTATCCTGCCGGGAAACGAACCACCCCGCCCGGTGAGGCGGGGTGGACAAAACATCTTGTTTGCCAACGCAGTTACCGGACACGTGCTTTGTGCTTTCGGAAGCGGCCAAGCAACCCGACGCCTGACAGGGCCAGCAGGGCCACGGACGCCGGCTCGGGAACCTGTGGGGCGCTGAACAGGCCGGTCATGTCGGCCTGGAACTGTTGCATAAGGTTGGTGTTGTTGTCGATGGCGACGCCTGGACTCACCGAGAGCAAACTCCAGGAAAGGTCGCCGGTCACTGTGTCGCTGGCCGCATACCCATTGGCGAGTTTCCACGGAGTAAGTATCTCGCCACCGGTGTAGGTGACGTACGTAGACTGGATCGAAGCAGTTCCCTGACCTTCGATCCCGATCAGAATCATATTTGCGATGGTGCCAGTTAGCAGAACGACCTGGTCCGAGTGGTCGTTCGGATCGGCGTGGACGGCGTCGTCCAGATGAGTGGAGTAAAGGGTGAAAGTGCCTGTGGTGAAGTCCTGGGTAACGGCATTGATGTTGTATGCCGGAATCAGTGGCACTGTCTGGGCAGGATTGTTGGTGTTGATATTGCTGAGAACCAGCGTGACGTCATAAAACGAAGTGGAATTGCCGTCCGATCCCGTGTTCACCACGCCACCGTAATGATCCACGGGCGTGTTGCCGACGCCGACGGTGCTGATGGCGACCGGCGTCTGGACCAGCAGGCCACCCGGCGTCTGGGCGTTTGGGTTGCCATCGGCGGCCGCCTTGCCATCGCTGTTGCCCATCGACCCGCCGGCCGTCGGCGCCGCCACCAGAGCTCCAGTATTCAACAACTGGATCTCAGGCAGGCCCGGCGAAATGGGATCCGGCTTGAAGTCCACGAGTTGCGCGGCCTCCGCTGCCGTTCCAAGCGCCAACGCCAGTGCCGCCCCAACGAGCACACCCTTCCTGATTCCCTTACGTTCGGTTCCTTGATTTGTCACGGTCCACTCCAACTGTAAAACAAAACTACCAAACTCAACCCAACAGGCAGTCGCTTTACCAACCTCTCACGACCGACTCGGTTACCTACCGCCAACCTGACCGGTCATTCAACCCACGCACCAAGGCCCGGCGCAATAGAACCAACGAAGGGCCGATACGGAAGTTACTACCGGCAGATCAGCACCATTGGCATCCTGACCATGCTGACGCCGACTCCAGAATGCCACTGCTTCAAGATTCCATAGTATGTCCTGAAAACGCGAACGGGTCAAGCGAAAAATCGAGTTTGCCGAAGTTACCACGGTTCGCGGAGCTTGGTTGTCGAAAGTTCTATCAAACCCGCAGTTCTCCATCTTTACCAAGGTAAGGCAGGTATTTACGACGAATATCGGCCACGACTGAGCTAATGAAGGCGTCCACCTGTTCCCGTGATCGGCCGACGAATCGACTGGGGTTGAGAATCTGGGTAATATCGACTGAAGTAATCATGCCGTCATTATTTAGTCGTTGAATCAGGTCGTTTGGCCGCCCATTGGATTTTACTTCCTCGGCTGCGGCCAACGAATGCCGGCGGATTCTCTCGTGCAATTCCTGCCGATCACCGCCGGCCTGAACGGCGGCCATCAGAATCTCCTCCGTCGCCATGAACGGCAACTCGGCCATGACGGCCGCCTCGATCGTCTTTGGATACACAACCAGGCCCCGCGCGACGTTGGCCACGATGTTCAGGCATCCGTCCAGCGCAAGAAACGCCTCCGCGATCGTCAGTCGCTTGTTGGATGAATCATCCAGAGTTCGTTCAAACCATTGCTCGGCGGCCGTCTGCATTGCGGAGGTAACCAGCGAGATGACGAATCTCGCCAAACCCGTGGCGCGTTCGCACCGCATCGGATTCCGCTTGTATGCCATGGCTGAGGATCCGACTTGTTCCTCCTCGAACGGCTCTTCGATCTGCTTCATTCCGGCCAGTAACCGGATGTCGTTACAGAACTTGTGGACGGAGGTGGCACAGCCGGCCAGTGAGCCGATGATGGCGGCGTCGACTTTCCGCGGGTAGGTCTGCCCGGTCACGGTGAACGACGAGTCGAATCCGAAAGCTCTGGTCACACGCTGGTCCAGTTCGTCGCACTTGGCATGGTCACCGTCAAACAGAGACAGAAACGACGCCTGGGTGCCGGTTGTCCCTTTGACGCCGCGAAAGCGCAGCGACGAGATGCGGTATTCGAATTCCTGGAGATCCAGTGCCAGATCCTGCGCCCAGAGCGTTGCGCGTTTGCCGACCGTGGTCAGTTGGGCGGGTTGGTAGTGGGTATAGCCGAGCGTGGGCAGGGTCTTCCATTTTTCGGCGAAAGTGCCGAGGGCGTCGATGGCATTGGCGAGACGAACGCACAGGAGTTTCAGAGCGTCGCGCATGATCATGAGGTCGGCGTTATCCACGACATATTGGCTGGTGGCCCCGAGATGGATGATTCCCTTCGCCGCCGGGACGCATTGCTCGAAGGTGTGGACGTGGGCCATCACGTCGTGCCTCAGGCGTTTCTCCCACTGGGCGGCCTGGTCGAAGTCGATGTTGTCGAGGTTGGCTTGCATCTGTGTCAACGCCTCGACTGTGATTCGCGTGATGCCCAATGCCCGTTCCTGCCGGGCCAGTTCCAGCCAGAGCCTGCGCCACAGGCCGAACTTGTGCTGTGCCGAAAAGAGGCGGAGCATTTCCGGCGAGGCGTTGCGTGAGGCCAAGGGGGATTCGTATGTCTGATATCGATCTGCGGTGCTCATGGCCATGATTCAAACACAGGAAGGAAGAAAACGCAAAGTTCCTTGAATCAGCAACTTTGTTGCGGGTATGCTGTGAATGCCGTAGCGTGCAGGCTCATCTGCGTGGGTAGTCAATCAACAGGAGACAGGCATGAACCGTCTGTGCCCGGTAGTCGTGGCCGCCGTTTACGTGATCTTTGTCGTCTGGGTCGCCGGCGCCCAGGAACAGGTGTTGGCCAGCAAGGGGATGGTGAAAGCCGGTCTCATCTACGTGCTGGCCGGCGAGCAGGACCTGGCCGACAACGTGCGGGCGATTCGCATGGCCAAGGCGAAGTTCGACACCGAGACAAAAGAGCGGCAGCAGTTGGAGCAGAAGATCGGCCAGGCCAAGTCGGCGGCCGCCAATCTCGATTTCGAGCGCAAACGGATGACCGACTCGGGCCGGCCGAACCAGCAGGCAATGGCGCGAATCGAGGCGCAGTTGCAGGATATCGCCCGTTTTCGGGCCGACGCGGAATCGAGGCTCAAGACCCTGGGCGAGCAGACCCGCACGGACTATATCAACAAGGTGGTGGCGGGCGCCGACCTGGCGGAGAAGTTGACAGGGCAATACGAGCAACTGGCGGCGGATGACGCAGTGAAGCAGGCGATCGACAAGATCAACGAAGCTGGCCGGGGCAAGTTCCGTCTCGGTCCGTCGCCGGACTTCGTAATCAACGCCAACACCGTGAAGAAGCTGCGCGGAGACGTGAATGCCGCGGTGATTCCCTTGCGCATGCACGGGCGGGTGCCCACCACGGATGTGATTCTGAACGGCAAAGTGACGCGGGAAATGGTCATCGACTCGGGCGCATCGACAGTGGTGCTGCCGGGCGAACTGGCCGAGGAACTCGGGCTGAATCCGACCGACAAGGATCCGACGCTGCGCATGCAGCTTGCCGATGGCAAGGTCATTGAGGGCAAGCAAATGACGTTGAAGTCCGTGAAAGTCGGCATCTTCACCGTCGAAGATGTCGAGTGCGCGGTGATGCCCAAGAACCTGATCGCCGTCTCTCCGCTGTTGGGCGGGTCGTTCCTGCACAACTTCGTGTACAAGCTCGACCCCGAACAGGCAGAACTCCACCTGGCCCAGGTTCCCGGCAAGGAGTCCAAGGTTCGAGTGGGCGATGCGCCGAAGCCGCCCGCCGCGCGTCCGCCCGTGAATCCTCCCGCGGTGAAGCCCGACATCGGGACGCCGGTGCCCGTGCCCCCGCCGGCAACAAGGGATGACCCGAGCAAGGATCCCGTGGCGTCCAACACCACGCCCACCGTGCCCGCTCTTCCGGACAGGCCCGCCCCTCCGGAAAAGCCCGTCGCGCCCGACAAACCGGCCACACCGGACACGCCGGTGCCCACGGACAAGCCCGATCCGGGCAAGGCGCCGCCGGGCATCTCGACGCAGACCAAACGGGTCGTGGACTACCTCGACCGCGAATACAAGCGCAAACTGGAAAGTCCGGACTGGCGCCAGCGGGGGCTGGCCGTGATCTGCCTGGCGCGCCTGCCCCAGGCCGAGGTGACCGACAAGCTGATCTCGCTCATCGACGGAGACAAGCACGACATCGTGCGGTTGCTTGCGTGGGAGGCCGTGGTGGCACGGGCGCCGGACCTGTCCACCAAGGATTTCCAGAGGTTCTACGCGGCGACGCTGACTCTCGCCGAGAAGGGCGCCTTCCGCGGATCGCTCAGGGCTCCGATGCTCGACATGCTGGCGACGATGCCGATGAACCCGCGCGCCAGGAAGGTGTTCGAGCGGGTGCTCACCGAGGCCAACGCCTGGGAGGTGCAGGACATCCCGGCATTGAAGGGCCTGGGGCGCTGCCTGGGCGCGTGGAAGAGCGGCCAGCTTGCCGAGGAACTGGTGCGGGCGTTTGCGGACCAGAACGTGGCCTATCGGAGTGAGTATGTGCTCCAGGCCGCCGGCGTGGCATCGCGGCGCGCCCGCGACTACGTTCCCGCCTCGGTGTTTGAAGGCTTGTCGAAGGATCGGAGCCACATGAGTTCCGACGAGGTTTGGGCGGCGGCCGAGCGCGACTACCTCCAGTGGCTCCAGAAGAACCGCAAGGAATGGTCGGACGCGCGGCCGGCGGCGGATGCCTACAAGTCCCTGCGGCCGTTGTATGTTCAGCCGCCGGTGACGCTCGAAGAACTGGACCGCGATCCGTCGCTGTGGAAGCCCGACC
>JBEKVL010000051.1:0-15093 GCA_049514055.1 Tepidisphaeraceae bacterium
GGCAGCAGCCGGCGTGAGCCCGCGCCCCGTGGCCACCGTGTACAAAGCGAACGGCCCGCCGACCTCCGACGGCGGGCTGTTGTTCTGTTGCATAAAATCCCGGAAGGGCGTCAGGCTTCCATTGCCTTCTCCCGTTCGGTGATGTCCACGGAATCGCGAATGAGCGTGGCGCCGCCGATGGATTCCTCGGTGTTGTAGCCCGATTCGCCGTGCTGGGTGATATCCAGGCCGTCGTATTCTTCTTCTTCGGTCACACGCAGCCCGACTATGGCGGCGACAAGTTTGAGGAGGATCAGACTGCCCACGGCCGCGATCACCCAGGTGATCACGGTCGCGATCAACTGATTCACAAGTTGTCCAGGATTGCCGTCGACCAGCCCGCCGAGTTTCGAGGCCGTGCTGGCGGTGATGTTCTCGTTAATCAGCCTGGTCGCGAACACGCCGGTCAGAAGCGCCCCGACCGTTCCACCGACGCCATGGACGCCGAAGGCGTCGAGCGAATCGTCGTAGTTGAAGATGTGCTTGACGGTGGTGGCCGCGGTGAAGCAGACGATGCCGCCAATGAAGCCCATCGCCAGAGCGGCCATCGGCCCGACAAAACCGGAGGCCGGGGTTATGACGACCAGACCCGCAACGGCACCAGAGATCGCGCCGAGCACGGTCGGTTTTCCCGACTTGAGCCATTCGATGAACATCCAGCCCAGGGCGGCGGCGGCGGCGGCGAAGTGGGTGGCGACGAGGGCGCTGGAGGCAAGGCCATTGGCCGCCAGGGCCGAGCCGCCGTTGAATCCGAACCAGCCAACCCACAGCAGCGCCGCGCCGATCACGGAGAGCACGACCGAGTGCGGTGCCATGGGCGTGCGGCCGTAGCCGAAACGCTTGCCCATGACGATGGCGGCCACGAGCGCCGAAACGCCCGAGCTGATATGCACGACGGTGCCGCCGGCGAAGTCAAAGGCCGGGAACCGGCCGCCGGAGAACGCGTTGAACCAGCCGCCCTTGCCCCAGACCATGTGGGCCAGCGGGCAGTAGATGACGAGCAACCAAAGGACGCTGAAGGTCAACATAGCCGAGAACTTCATACGTTCGGCATAAGCGCCGCTGATGAGCGCCGGCGTGATGATGGCAAACATGAGCTGGTAGATCATCCAGGTCGTGTGCGGAATGGTCGGCGCATATTCGCACGCGGTGGCACCCACATCCCGCATGAAGGCGAAGCGGAACCCGCCGATGAAGGCGTTGCCCTCGGAGAACGCCAGAGAGTAACCGACCACCGCCCAGACCACGGTGACGACGGCCATGAGGATGAAGGATTGCATCATGGTGGCCAGCACGTTCTTTCGCCGCACCAGGCCGGAGTAGAACAGGGCCAGCCCCGGGCCGGTCATCATCAGGACCAGCCCGCTGGCGACGAGCATCCAGGCGGTGTCCCCGGCGCTGATGGCGCCGAGCGACGCCTTCTCGTCGATGGCGAAACGCGCGTTGTCGAAGATCTTCACCTCGGGCACATCGGCCGTTGCAGGCTGCGTTGTCAGCTTCGCTGGGGCCGCCCCGGCAGCCCGGCCGGCAATGAGGCAGAGAAGCACAGAGGGAAGTACAAACGTCCGTGCGGACGCCATAAGAGCGCGCAGAATCATAGATCCTCCTCGGCCACCGGTTCTGCAACCGGAACGGCCGATGGTATGAAGAGCATGATGCCGCTGGTTCAGAGCGGCGATCTTGCGGTTGGTTTCACCTATCTGGTCCCGTCCCGCATCACTCTGCACGGCGCCGTCAGCGCTGCAAGCGGGATGAGAACCAAAGAAGCGGCCCTCTTACAGGGCCGCCTCATCTCTTTCGCCGGTTCGTATCCGCACGACCTGCTGGATGGGGTATACGAAGATCTTGCCGTCGCCCACTTCGCCGGTGCGGCCGGCTTCCACAATGGCCGTGACCGCGTTGTCGCAATCGGCGGACTTCACGCAGATCTTCAGCATCACCTTGGGCACGAAGCCCACATCCATCTTCGCGCCGCGGTAGCGCTCCGTGTGACCCATCTGCCGGCCAAAACCTTTGCATTCAATCGCCGTGACACCCAGAATTCCCAGCTTCGCCAGCGCGGTCTTGACGGCATCAAGCTTGTGGGGCTTGATGATCGCTTCAATCATCTGCATCGGGGATGCTCCTTCCCAATCTTTCCAGACTTGTTCTTCGTTTCGTCCTCAGCCACGTCCTCAATCTACCACCGCAACCGCCGGGGGCCAACTTTACTGACAGATGAGCGCGAACCGGGACTGAGCACGGATTCGGCAGGGACATGCTTCTGCACGGCCGCGGCAGGTCGGCGTGCGGCCCTCACGAAGGAGCGGCCACGTCCTTCTGTCGCGTGCTACAAGCGCCGTGCCAGAAACATGGAGATGGGTGCCTGTTTCGATTTGTCCCGTGTGTAACCCTGATTATCCCCTGTGGAATGCACCGGCGACAGGCATGAAAACACCCTTCTGCAAGAACATGGCTTGCCCGCTATGGTGGCAATACCCCCCTTCAGGCATCCAAAATGCCTGTTTTCTAGACTGCCACATCCCGCAACACATGGTCCGCCACGAATATGGGAACCATGGTTGCGATGCCCAAAGCGATGGCGTCGCTCGGCCGGGTGTCAACCTCGATGAGTTTCTCACCCTGGCGAATGAGCAACTTCGCAAAAAACGTGCCTTGCTGGAGATCGTTGATCTCGATTCGCTCCAGCGTACCCCCCATGGCCTCGATCACACTCGCCAGAAGATCGTGCGTCATCGGGCGCGGCATGGCGCTTCCCTTGAGCCGCCGGTCAATGGCCATCGCTTCGACCGGGCCGATGACGATGGTGAATTTGCGTTCGCCGTCGACTTCCTTGAGCCAGATGAGCTGCCGGTCCTGCATCTCGCTGATGATGATCTTGGATAATTCCATCTGAACCGGCATGGCGGCCTCCATCTTGTGCGATTTCAATCACTTAGAAGCTAGAAAGCCATCGCTCAACTGTCAAGTGGAACATCTTCGTCTATAATGCGGGTGCATGAGTAAGCGCCGCGCCTCCGCCTGGTTCCGCTGGATCTGCGTACTCGTCCTGACGGGCGGGGCCGGGTGGGCCGCATGGCAATGGGGGCCGGAGTATCTTCAACCTCAAGTCACTGTCACAAAAGTGGTCGATGGTCCGGTGGTTCAAGCCTTCTATGCGACGGGCACGCTGCAGCCCGACCGCGAGTATCCGATCCGCGCGAACAATGCGGGCGCCCTGGTCGAAGTCAAAGTCGACAAGGGCGACCGCGTTTCCCTCGGCCAGGCGCTTGCCGTGGTCGCCGAGGACGCGGTGCAGTTCCATTTCAGCCAGGCCAAAGCCGATCGCGACCAGAAGGCGAAACTCGCGGACGAGAAGACCTCGCCCGTGCTGGCCGACTTCGACGCCCGCATGACCTCCACGGGCGAACTGCTGGAGATTGCCCGCCGCCAGCAGAAACGCCTGAGCGATGCCCTCGAGCGTGCGGCCGCCGCCGAGGCCGACCTCGACCGCGCCATCGACCGCGTCCGCACGCTCGCCGGCGATTTCGAGGCCCTCAAGGCCCAGCGGGCCACGAAGAAGATCGAACTCGACAAGGACCTCGAAGTGGCCGATGCGGCACTGCAGATCGCCCAGTGGAACCTGGACCGTCAGACCGTCCGCTGCCCGGTCGACAATGCCACGATCCTGACGCGCCCCCTGCCGGTCGGCACGCGGCTCAACGTCAACGACGCGATCCTGGTGCTGGCCGATGTCCGGCCCGACAAACTCATCATGCGGGCCCAGGTCGATGAGGAGGACATCACCCGCGTGAAGGCCGGCGGCAGCGTGCGCATGACGCTTTACGCCTACGAAAATCGCCAGTTCCGCGGCGCCGTCAAAAAAGTCTACGAGAAGGCAGATCCCGACCGGCGCACCTTTGAGGTGGACGTGGAGATGATCGACATGGATCCGGCCTTCTCCGACGGCATGACCGGAGAACTGGCGTTCATCGTGCAGGAGAAGGACAAGGCCCGCATCGTGCCGAGCCAGGCGGTGCAAAGCGGCAAGGTGTACATTGTCCGCGGCGGCCGGCTGGCCCTGAGCGACGCCACCATCGGCCTGCGGAGCGTCGAGCGGACGGAGATCGCCACCGGCCTGACCGATGGCGAATCCGTGGTCATCAGCCCGGTGCTGGACCTGGCCGAGGGCCAGCGTGTGCGAACGGTGTTCACCGACCCCATACAAGCCGCCCTGTTGAACCGGCCGAAGAAACAGGAAGTGTTCAAGGGCGGATTTTAGCAGGATGGGCAGTGCCCACTGTCCGTAGTCATTCGACAGCCATGGTGGGCGGTGCCCACCCTACATTATGCGATGGTTCATCTCCATGCGGTACTTCCTCTCACACAAGCGACAGTCGCTCGTGTGCATCGCCGGCGTCATCATCAGCGTGATGATGTACGTCATCATGAGCGCCATGATGGAGGGCTTCGCCGACAAGTTCATCATCGAAACCGTCGAATCGACGGGCCACATCACCATCCAGGACGAGCCCCGCGAAACACAAACACCCATCCTCGAGCAAGTCTACACCGATCCCAACGCCCTGCTGATCCTCGAACGCCCCAAGCCGCGCGAGACCATCAAGAAGATCAAGAACCCCGAAGGCCTCATGCGCAAGCTCCGCGCCCTGCCCGGCATCGTCGCCGTCTCGCCTGAAGTCACCGGGGAGGCCATCGCCACCTACGGCACCAAGCATGTCGGCATGGCCATCCTCGGCGTCGATCCCGAGCAGCAGACCCGCGTGACCACCATCGGCGAGAAGCTCCTCGAAGGCGAATTCTCGCGGCTCCGCACCACCGCCAACGGGCTCATTCTGGGCAGCGGCCTGTCCCTGCTGCTGGGAGCGCACGTCGGCGATACCGTGATTCTCGCCAGCTCGGCCGGCGGACAGACCAGCGCCAAGATCGTCGGCATCTTTCAGACCGGCGTGACGCCCGTCGACTACTCGCGCGCCTACATGCTCATCAACGACGCCCAGACGCTGCTGGACAAGAAGAGCATCATCAACCGCATCAACATCCGCACCGACGACTACACCAAGGCCGAAGCCTACGCCGCCCAGATCGAGTCGCTGGCGGGCTACAAGACCGAAAGTTGGCAGGAAAGCTCGGCCAACTTCCTGAAGATCTTCAAGATCCAGACCGTCATTACCAATTTCATCACCGGTGCCCTGCTGATCGTGGCCGCGTTCGGCGTGCTCAACATCCTCATCATGTCCGTGCTGGAACGAGTCAACGACATCGCCATCCTCAAGAGTTTCGGCTACTCGCGCACGGACATCACGATCATCTACCTCATGCAGGGGCTGGTGATCGGCCTGATCGGCTCGCTCCTGGGACTGCTCTTGGCCAAGATCGGGGTGGAGATTCTCAGCCGCCTGCCGATCTCGGTTGAAGGTCTGGTCAAAGCCGAGGGCCTGCTCATGTCCGAGAAGCGAGCCCAGTACATCATGGCCTTCATCAGCGCCATGGTCGTGGTGGCGCTGGCCTCCATGTATCCCGCCCGGCGGGCCGCGAAGTACGACCCGGTGGACGTGATCCGGGGGGCGCACTGATGCGGAAAAGGCACGAAGGCATCAAGGCGCAAAGGCACGAAGGAGTGGAGTGCCGCCGGAATCCCGCACTCCACTTCGTGCCTCCGTTCCCTCGTGCCTCCGTGCCCTCTGAATCGCCTCGCCGCCAAACGGAGGCCCGCTAATGCCGATCCTTCGCGCCCAAAACGTCCACCGCCTGCTCGGCTCCGGCGAGACCGTCAATCACATCATCAAAGGCGTCTGGCTGGACATCGCTTCCGGGGAATACGTTTCCATCGTCGGCCCGAGCGGGTCGGGAAAATCCTCCCTGCTCTACCTGCTCGGGGGCCTGGACCGGCCATCGCAGGCCGACCCGGACGGCGGGCGCTTCGACCCGCTCAGCCGCATCTTCATCGACGACCGGGACACCTTCACCCTGTCCGACGCCCAACTCGCTCTGCTGCGCAACGAGAAAGTCGGCTTCGTCTTCCAGTTTCACTACCTGCTCAAGGAATTCACCGCCCAGGAGAACGTCGCACTCCCCATGCTTAAACTGGGCAGGCTGTCGCGGAGCGATGCCATGGACCGGGCGGCCGGGCTGCTCAAGCAACTCGGGCTTGCCGAGAAGACCCGCCGCCGGGCCAACCGGCTCTCCGTAGGCGAACAACAGCGCGTGGCCATCTGCCGCGCCCTGGCCAACGAGCCGGCGGTTGTGCTGGCCGACGAGCCCACCGGCAACCTGGACAAGCACAACGGCGAGATGGTGGCCGAGATTCTCGACCAGATCGGCGCGGCGGGGCAGACGATCATCATCGTCACCCACGATGTGGCCCTGGCCCACCGCGCCCGGCGGATCATCAGCATGGAGGACGGGCAGGTGGTGAAGGACGCGGTCGAAAAATGACTGGAACGTAATGTTTTGTGCGTGCCAGCGATAGAAAATGGCAGTACGACGCACGACGAATGGAGTCGGTCGGGCAATCCGCACAAAAAGTCGGTTTTTTCTTGCCTTCACCGAATTTGCGGGATAGTGTTGTTATCGGCCGGACAGGAGGGCTTCCTGTCAAGACGGGCCGTGTGGTTCCACATGCATGTCGTGTGTGGTGGTCGAATTGGTTTCTCGTCATAACTGTTCCGTAGGAGGACGCAATGAAATCTCTTTCTTGTATTGGCGCGATGTTGACCGGTGTTGTGCTGTCGTTGGCGGCCCATGCGGCTCCCTATTGGACCAGCATCGAATCCGACAGGACTGCTCTGACCGGCAACATCATCGGTGGGGTGGGCGCAAACACATACAACCTGCAGGTTACCTTCGCGAACAGCCACGACAATGTGCATCTCATCCTTCCTTTCGGATACAGCACAATTGTGGATGGGGGCGGTAACATAATCGGCGGCACCCCGTTCTCGTGGGACAACGCAAACCAGCAATGGGTTGACGTCCCCATTAACCCGACCGAGACCATCACTGCATATGGCATCAACGGACAGAACAGTTTGGTGCTCATGTCCGACACGAATCTGGCTCTGACTGACCCTGACCCGGCAACCGGAGCCACTGCGGGCACCATTCTCTCCACAGATTCGGTTTCCATCATTCCCGTGGGCAACGTCGTAGCCAACGTCCCCTACTCCTTCAGTTTCAAGGTGGCATACAACCCTGGTTTCACCAACCTTGTCAGCGGCTCGTTCGTTGTTCCTGAGCCGGCGTCAATGAGTTTGCTGGCCCTCAGTGCCCTCGGCCTGCTGGCCCGTCGTCGCAACGCCTGAGTTTCACTCCCATAATACAGTTTAAGGGACGCGTTCGGACCCCGAACGCGTCTCCTTTTGTTCGGGCCTCTGAGGCGATCAGGCGGAATTCGCGTCCGTGCCGCCTCCGCGACGCAGATAGCGAGAGTTGGCGCCAATTTGCTGTGGCAACCGCCGGCGCAGCATCCCCACTCGCCTGCGATGCTGGTAGAATGCCCGCCATGAACAGCGTAGTCCATCGCGGCGGAAACGGCATTGCGGTTGTGCAGGCTGGAAGCCTGCACCACAGTTTCCGCCGCGATGCAGTAGCCATGCCGGCCGGGTTTCGGCTGATCTGCTGCCTGATGCTGCTTGCTAGCGCGCAACTGGCGCTGGCGGGCACATGGTATGTCGCACCGAATGGTGACGACAGCGCGGGCGACGGCTCGGCTGCACACCCATGGAAGACGATCCGTCACGCGACAGCACGAGCGCCGGATGAGCAGCCGACCATCCTTCTGCGCGACGGGCTCTACGCCGATGGCCAGTCGGCAACGCGGGCGTTCACCAGGACATGCGTGGTGCGCGCCGAGAACCCCTATCGTGCCCGCCTCAGCCCGGCCGCCGGACAGATCCGCGCGCTTTCATGCTATGGAGGCGCGAACATTACGTTCCAGGGACTGGAGATTTGCGGCAGCGGTGAAGGCAAAGGCGAGTACCTGGTCCATGTCTGCATGCCCACGGCCCACCATCTGATCTTCCAGGACTGCATCATTCACGATGGATACGGCAATGACATGGTAAAGATCAACGATGGCGCCCATGACATCGGCTTCCGCCGCTGCGTTTTCTACAACCCGACTGATCACGAAGGCGACCAGCATCTGGATATCAACACCGTCACGGACATCGTCATTGAAGACAGCATTCTCTTCGACGACTACGCCGGCAGCCAACGGGTAGGCGCCCACAAGGGGCAGGGATTTATCGTTATCAAGAACTCCGGCAGCACGCCGGATGTGACCTGCCGGATCGCCGTTCGGCGCTGCATTTTCCTCAACTTCGACGGCCGGCCGGACCAGGCATTCCTCCTGCTCGGCGAGGACGGCAAGCCGTTCTACGAGGCACAGAAGGTTACCATAGAGAACAACCTGTTCATCCACAACTCGCCGATCCGCACCTGGGGAACGCTGTTGCTGAAGGGCGGCCTGCGCGACATCTCGGTGCGGGCCAACACCGTCGTGGGTCATCCGGCGGTGAAATACTCCGGGGCCTTCGCTGCGGTCTGCCTGTGCATCGGCAAGAACCCGCCCATGAGCGACATACGCTTGTGCAACAACATCTGGTGCGATGACACTGGGCAGATGCCGCGGCTGACGATCAGCGGCTCCAAGACCTTCGCGGCCGGCAGCCAGCCGGCAATGCAGAACAACCTGTACTGGAATGGCGGCAAGCCCATCCCGACTGAAACCAGCGATACGCTCGTACCAGAGCGGGATTCTCGAAAAGTGCTGGCCGACCCTCGCCTGCCAACGTTCGACGCAGTGAATGGTCTGGTCCCGCCCCGCTGGGATGCCGCCAAAGGACAGTTCGTCTCCGGACAGAAGACCATCGGCGGCGAGTTTGAGCATCTGGTTCTCCGCTATGCGGTGCCGGCCGCGGGCAGCCCGGCGCTGGGTGCCGCCGACCCTGCGACAATGCCAGCCGATGATATCCTTGGCACGCCGCGCGGAGACAGCCCCGACATCGGGTGCTACCAGGCGGTCAAGGCGGGTAAGCCGTAGTGCTGGACGTTCCCGATCCGGCAATGAAGCCGGCCGAGGCATCAGGCTGATTGCAGCGCCGTCAGGTCGGCCACGATGACTTGCCGATCAGCCAAGGCTTTGGCCGACTGGTCCAGCCGGTCGGCTTGCAGCATCAACCGCATGCTGGTCAGGTCGGCGTTGAGCTTCTGCATCAGCGGCTTCAGGGTGGTCGCGGCTTTCGGGCTATTGGCCTTGATAGCGGCGAAAGCGCGCACCCGACCACAGTGTTCTGGCGGGATTGCGTCGACTGTCAAAACAAGCACCGCCTGATGAACTGCATGTAATCTCGAAATAATCCGACCGTGGGCACGTCTTATTGATGAAGGTGTTTCTGGCTCTTGCTGGAGGAATCTCTATGTGCCGAAACTCAGTCTGTGGTGTCGGCCTGTCGGCGGCGGTTCTGCTGAGCGGGTTGGCCATCCAGTACCCCATGCCAGCCGAAGCGGCGATTCACCGTGACTTGAAGTCATCCGAGAACTCGCAACAAATCGTGCAGGCATTGCAGTCGGCCCATAAGCTGTTGGCTGAGGCCAACCACGACTATAGGGGCCATCGTGTCCTGGCGATGCACCGGGTCCACATGGCGCTCAAGGAACTGGGCCAGACGCCCGCAATTTCGGTCACAAAGAAAACCGCTCATGCCGCTCAGTCGCCGGTGCATGAACCACAAGCCAGGTCAGACGCTCAACTGCGCAAGGCTCAGCAGATCCTGCAAGGTATTTCGGGGCTGACGAACGCCCGGCATGCGGCGGCCGCCACCCATGTCGGTGCTGCCATCGACGAAATCAACACCGCACTGTCCATTCGCTGACGCCAATGGCCACGCGCCGGCCCGGGCGTATCGGGTATCTCCAGGATCATCCCGGCCGTCAACGGCTGGTTGCGGCTTTGATGCTGTTCACTGAATAGAATATGGATTCAAGCAATTGCCGCTTCCGTTGGAACCTCGTGGCCTTGGCATGGCTCATCTGCGTGGCCGCTGTGCCGCGAAACGCCTCTGCTGCTGCGCCCCAGACGGCGTTGCCGTCGAAGCCGAACCTCGTTCTCATCCTCATGGACGACATGGGCTACGGCGACATCGGGCCGTTCGGGTCGAAATTGAACCGCACGCCGGCGCTGGACCGCATGGCCAGCGAAGGCATGCGCCTCACCAGTTTTCTTACCTGTCCGGTCTGTACGCCCTCGCGGGCGCAGTTCATGACAGGATGCTACGCCAAGCGAGTCTCGATGCCCGGCGTGATCTTTCCCAGTTGTCCAACGGGATTGAATCCCACCGAGCAGACGTTGCCCAAATTGCTGAAACAGCAGGGCTACGCCACGCTGGCCATCGGTAAATGGCACCTGGGCGATCAGAAGGAGTTCCTGCCCACGCAGTATGGTTTCGGCCATTACTTCGGGCTTCCCTATTCCAACGACATGGGCGGCGGCGAGGAATGGCCCAAGGATGGCGTGTTTCATGGCAAGAAGCCGCCGCTACCGCTGGTGCGCGACCTGGAGGTGGTCGAGGTTGTGCCGCCCGCCGCGCAGGACCGGCTCACCGAGCGCTACACCGAGGAAGCCGTGAAGTTCATCCGCGAGAACAAGGATCGCCCGTTCTTCCTCTATCTGCCCCACACCGCCGTCCATGTGCCGCTGCATCCCGTAGAAAAGTTCAAGAGCAAGTCGGGCAACGGCACCTACGGCGATTGGGTGGAGGAGGCGGACTGGAGCGTGGGACGGGTGCTGGATGTCTTGCGGGAGTTGAAACTCGAGGGGAAGACACTGGTGATTTTCACCAGTGACAACGGGCCGTGGCTGACGCAGGGAAAGAACGGCGGCACGGCCGGCCCGCTGCACGGCGGGAAAGGCTCGACGTGGGAGGGCGGCGTGCGCGAGCCGACGATCGCCTGGTGGCCGGGGAAGATCGCGCCCGGCACATCAAATGACGCGATGGTCGCGAACCTCGACGTACTCCCGACGTTCGTGAAACTGGCCGGCGGCCGGGCGCCGACGGATCGGAAGATCGACGGCGTGGACATCTGGCCGGTGCTGAGCGGGCAGGCAAAAGAGTCTTCTCGCCAGGCGCATTACTACTTCAATGGCAACCGGCTGGAGGCGGTGCGGTCGGGACCGTGGAAACTGGCGATCCGTCCGCAGAACGAAGGCAAACAGGGCGAAAAGCCCATAACGGCGGCCCTGGTGAAGCAGCACAAGCCGCGACTGTATAACCTCGTGGACGACATCGGCGAGAACAAGGATGTGGCCGCCGAGCATCCGGAAGTCGTGGAGCAACTGCAGAAGCTGGTGGCGGAGATGGACGCGGACCTGGGCTCCAACGCACTGGGGCCGGGCGTGCGTAAGCCGGGACGGGTGGAGAATCCCGTGCCGCTCTTGCCGCCGGGCATTAAGTACGTGCCCGAGGCGCCGGCGACGCAACCTTCGGGACCGGTGGATCTGGGCAAGATGAAGATCGGCGAGGTGCTGGGAAAGGATCATGCCCCGCAGGTGGCGAATCGGCCGGTGAGCATTTCCGTTGATGTCGAGTCGCAGAATCCCAACGGAGTGATCGTGGCTCACGGCGGCTTGGCCACCGGCTATGCCCTGTATCTGCGGGATGGGAAGCTGCTCTTCACTGTGAAGGTAAACCGCGTTCCCGTAACCATTACCGCCAGCCAGACGCCCTCCGGCCGGTTCAGTGCCGAGGCGCGTCTGGCCACGGACTGCTCCATGACTTTGTTCATCAATGGACAGAAGGTGGCCGAGGGCAAGGCGAATTCGCTGTTGCTCGTGCAACCGGCGGAGAACTTCTGTGTCGGTTTCGATGACAAGCAGCCTGTGGGTGATTACGGCAATCCCGTGCGGTTTTCGGGGAAGATCGAGAACCTTAAAGTGAGCACCGAAGAAAAACCGTAAGGGAGGTGCGTACGAAGCTGCGTAAAGTCAGTGGCGGCTGCCCGCTGACGGCCCGCGCTCGGTGCGAACATGCTCGGCTGGCCACCCTCGCTTCATTTCGCTAGGGGTCCCGAGAACACGTAGCTGCCGGAGCCCACCTCATACACCGATCGGCCGTTCTCTGCCCGCAGGAACTTCACGCCCACGGCGCCAGCCGCCGGCTTGCCGGACTCGCGCACGTTGTCCGCGGGCAAGATCGGTAACAGGATAGGGCCGCGGATCTGGCTGCCCTGAGTTTCTGGTGCGCGCGCGGCTGTGATGGGCAGCGACACCGTCGCCCGCATGTTGGGCGGGAGTATCAGGTTCAACTGGAACTCATCACCATTCAGCTTCCACCGGCTGATGATTCTTCCGCGGATCGAGTCGTATTCGCCCGAGGCGCTGGTCAGGTCACCCACAACGTGTGGCTTGATCAGGACGTGAGCGAAACCCGGGGACTGCGGGTCAGGGTTGATGCCGGCCAGGGCCTTGTACATCCACGCCACCACATCGCCGTACATGATGTGGTTCCGGGACTCCGAACCGTTCCACTGTTCCCAGAGCGTTGTCGCGCCCTGTTCGAGCCACCAGCCCCAGCTCGGCTGGTCCTTCTGGGCCACCATCCGATAGGCCACGTCGGCCCGGCCATTTTCCAGAAGTGCGTTGAGCAGGTACTTGGCACCGAGGATTCCCGTGTCGATGTGGTTGTTGCTCTTCTCGACGGCCGCCAGCAGGTTCTCCAGAACACGCTGGCGATCCCCCTCCTCAACCAGTCCCTGGCAGATCGCGCAGCTCAACGCCGTCTGGCTGCCATTGTCATACGAGCCGCTGTCTGCCTTGTAGAAGCGGGCGTTGAACGCCTTGCGGACGCTGGCGGCCAGCTCACGGTAGTGCCTGGCATCCTCATCCTTGCCCAGCAACCCGGCCGCCAGGGCGACGATGCGGGCATCCACGTAGTAATACGCCGTCGAAGTGATCGGCGCCGGCGTCTTGGTCTTCCACGGCGCCCAGTCGTTGAGTCCGATCGAGACGATCCCGTCCTTGGACCTGCTCGTCAGGTAGTCCACATACCGCTTCATTCCGTCATAGTGACGGCGGAAATTCTCGGTGTCGCCGTAGTAGATGTACTGGTAGTAGGGAATCAGCAGAAACGCGCTGTCCCACGCAGGACCATTGCCCCAGGCGTAGCCCCAGCCGCTCGTGGGCACGATGCCGGGAAGTTCGCCCGTCGGCCGCTGCTCGTCACCCAGGTCGTTGATCCACTTGGCGTGAATCGTCGCCGGGAAATAGGTGAACATGCCCTGCTCGGCCGCCAGATGGGCATCACCCGTCCAGCCGTTCTTCTCCCGGTGGGGGCAGTCCGTGGGAATCCCCTGCAGGTTGCTCAAGAACGACCACCGTGCGGCCTGTTCGATGCGATTCAGCATCGGGTTGGAACACTCGAACTTCCCCGCCTGGGGAATGTCCGAGTGGATGTACAGCGCCCGCAGATTGTCCAGCGTCGGCTGGCCGGGAAACCCGGTCACTTCGACGTACTGAAAGCCGTGGTAGCAGAACCGCGCGTGCCATGTCTCGACGCCGCTTCCCTTCAGGACGTATGTGTCCGTCTGGTACTGCTGCTCCGGCCACTTCTTGACAATGTGCTGGGCGATGTCGGCCACATCAAGCGAGCCATCCTTCGCCAGCCGTTCGCCATAGCGCATCCGCACTTTGGTCCCGGCCGGCCCGGAAACAGTGAGCTTCGCAAACCCCGCCAGGTTCTGCCCGATGTCGAAGATGAACACGCCCGGCGAGGGCTCGGTGATCTTCACCGGCTTGAGTTCGCGGTCGATGCGAATGGGTGGCATGGCCTGGGCTGACAGTTTGCCCTTGGGCGCTTCCAGCAGCTTCGCCGACTGCCACGCCGCATCATCAAACCCGGCCGTATCCCAGCCATTCTTTTCCAGGCGGGCATCATAGGTCTCGCCGCCGTAGATGCTGTCGAACACGATCGGCCCGGTGGATACCTTCCACGACTCATCCCCGGTGATGACCTCGGAGGTGCCATCGACATAGTCAACGCGCAACTGCGCGAGCAGCCGCGGCGAGGCTCGCCACGGCGCCTCGTGGAAATTCCAGACACCCTTGGTGTGTACATTCTGCCACCCATTGCCCAGGATCACGCCCACCGCGTTGCGCCCCGGCTGGAGCTGCGCGGTAATATCGTGCGTGACATACAGCACGCGGCGGTCGTATCGCGTGTACCCGGGATCGAGCACGGCGTCGCCGACCTTCCTGCCATTGAGCGACAGCTCGTAATACCCCAGCCCGCTGATGTACGCCCGGGCCTGTTTCACCGGCCCCTTGAGCTCGAATACCCGGCGCAGATAAGGCGCGGGGTTGGATGCCGTGTCATCCGTCCGGCCGATCCATTTCGCTTGCCAGTCCTGCGGGTCGAGGAGTCCCATCTCCCACGAAGCCGGTTCGCTCCAGCGCGACGCGGTCCCGGCCTGGTCCCAGGACCGGACCTTCCAGAAGCAGTGCTGCCCCGAAGCCAGCGGCTTGCCCGCATAATGCAATTGCGCCGTTTGAGACGAAACAACCTTCCCCGAATCCCATAGATCCGCGCGATCCTGAGCAAGCTCCTGTGCAGCGCTGGCGACCACTATCTGGAACGCCGTCTGCGAGAGCCCCCGTGCCACTGGGTCATCGCTCGCAAGAATCCAGCTCAGCCGCGGCGACGCTGCATCGATCCCCAGCGGGTTCTCCAGGTACTCGCAGCGTAACCCCTGTGCCACCAGCCCCGCACCGGATGAAATGGCCAACACCGAAACAGCGACCCATGACGCTACGGCAGCGGAGAATCTCATATCACGAGCTCCTTCGTCTCAATTCCGCTAACCATGGTATTGTGAACAACTTGCAGATAAATCGCAAGCTGCTGATCCAATGGAGCCGAGCGGGCTCGAACCGCCAACCCCTGCCTTGCAAAAACTCGCTGAGCCCTTGCCGAAAAGCCTGAAAAACCCGTGATTTTCGCGTATTTTAGCCTCTTTTGCCCCATATGCAATCGTCGGCAAGAAACCGCGTTCTTGGGC
>JBEKVL010000052.1:0-15061 GCA_049514055.1 Tepidisphaeraceae bacterium
CACCACCGGTTCTCGCGACACGATGGGCTGTCAAGCAGTCGAGCTCGCTGCTGAACCTGCTCGCCGCCATCACGGCCGTGGCGCTTCTCAGGAATATCGGTTCGCTTGCCGCTCTGGCGGTCGTTATCGGTTGCTTCCTGACCCTGCGAGCCGATCGTTTGGCGCTACATGACATCATCGCCAAGACCGCAGTCTACAAGAAGTAGGCCGGGAGCGAAGCACTCATCGGGAAGCAGCAACATCACGCCACCTGCACAATCTCCAGCGACGTGATCGTTCTCGGATCGAAGTCAATCCGCTGCTCGAAGATTCCCGCGAGAAACTCCTTGCCGAGCGCGATCATCCAGCCCTCCTCGATGATGAGGTTCTCGATCACCCGCCCGTCGGCCAGTGTGGCGCGGCAGACGGCCGTGTACTTGCGCTTCGGCACGCCGTTGTCGACCAGAAATCGCCGCCACTCTTCGGGAAGCGTCTTGGCCAGGCGATTGCGTGGGGTGCTGCGCGAGCCCATGGTTCACTCCGTTTCGCAGGATGCCAGTCCGTCGTTCACCTCATCCACCGCGTCCGCTCTCGGCCAAATGCCCGAACCGTCGGCCTCGTAGAAGCGGGTCAACACTTCATTCCACTGCCGCAGGCTGACGACGTTGATGAAAGCGCCTTTCACCTCGGCGGCAAGCGGATGGAACCGGGCGTATTTGATCCCCTGCTTGCGCATCCGCCGCCCGGCCAGTTGTTCGCCGTGGATTTCCATGGCGATGGCGAAGTGTTCGCGGAGGGCATCACGCTGGGCGTGGATGGTCGGCGGGGCCGTTGGCAGTGCCAGCGTCCTCGCTGGCCTTCCTGAAGCGAGCACCGTTGGACATTCCAGGCCAGCGGGGACGCTGGCCCTACTGGGGTCGTCGGCGGTCAGAAGATCCGCCGCGTGTCGGAATATCCACGGATTGCCGATGGCCCCGCGGGCGATCCAGGCGCAATCGACGCCGGTGTCGCGAAGCATCCGCACGGCATCCTCGGCCGTGAACACGTCGCCCGATCCGAAAATCAACCGGTGCGGATACTGAAGCTTGAGTTGCCGCAGGAAGTCCCAGTCGGCCCGGCCGAGATATTTCTGCTCGACGGTTCGGCCATGCACGCGAATGGCCGCGAAACCAAGCCGCCAGGCTTCCTCGACAATCTCGAAGAACGCATCGCGGGACTGCGCGCTGTCGTCAAAGCCCTTGCGTAGTGAAACCGTGATCGGCCGTTCCGTCGGGATAATCTCTCTCACGGCCCGCATCACGGCCAGCGCCCGCGGCACATCCCGCAGCATGTGGCCGCCGCGGGCCTTGTTCTTGATCTTCTTCACCGGGCAGGCGAAGTTCAGGTCGATCACGTCGTAGCCGCGGTCGTTCAGGATCTTCGCGGCCGGCGCCATCGTCTCCGGATCCGAGCCGACGATCTGCCCGGCCACCGGATGATCCTCGTCGTTGATGTCGATCGATTTCTTGAGCCCCATTCCGCCGCAGAGCATGATCGTGTCCAGCAGCGACTCGGTCAGCGCATACGCACACCCCCGCCGCCGGGCCACCACGCGCATGGCGCGGTCGGAATAGCCCGCCAGGCCGGCCTGGCAGAACGGGCGGGAGATGGTGATGAGGCCGAGTTTGAATGACATCTTCAGGAACGCTTCCGTTGATTGAACAAGTTCGCTAGGAATCCCGAAACCCGAATTCCGAATGAAGCCCGAATACCAAATGACCAAGGCCGTCGGCGGTTTCGTCATTTGTGCTTGGGGTTTGATTCGCCATTCGAGTTTCGGGTTTCGTCATTCATCTGTATTTCGTCATTCCGCCACCGCGGAAGTCTCGACGACGACCGGAAAATGATCGCTCGCATATTTCGCCAGACGATCCTGCTCGATCCTGGCTTGAATGATCCGGGCCGGCGCGATGCCGTGTGTAAATATGTAGTCTATACGCTGCCCGGGACTCTGAGTGGTGAAACTGCCGTCGCGGGCGGCCGCCAGCGTATCGGCGTAGCCGGCGTCCAGCAGTTTCTGCACGACGCGACGCGGAATGGAGTTGCCGTTGGCCACCCACGCCTCGGCCGTCCGCGCGGTACACTGCGACGGGTCGATCGCCCGGATCGGCGAGTTGGCATTGAAGTCGCCCACGAGCAGATGCGGCCGACCGGCGGCGCGATGGGTAGCGAACACATCCAGCAGCGTCGCCACTTCTGTATCGCGCACGGCCTCGTCGGCCTCGAAGGCGCCGCCTTTGAAGTGAACCACGCCGATCGGCCACTCGACGCCGGCCGGATCGCGCACCAGCGCTTCGAGCAGGCAGCGAGGCTGGCCGCGAATGGCCGCGTGATTGATGGATTCGGCGATGGGCCATCGGCTCAGCAGCGCCACGGCGTGCTTCACGCCCCACGCCTGGATGCTGTCCATGTCCAGCCGTTTGGCAATCCGCGCCAGCACCTCCGCGTTGTCGGCCTCAACCAGGCAGACCACATCCGGCCGCTGGGCCTCGATCACCTCGGCCACGGGATCGGCCCGTCCTTCGCCACCGTCGAGAATGTTGTAACTCACAATTCGCATAGGTTGTCAATCCGGTCCAAAATGTACAAGCAACCGGGTCGGTTGGCCATGAAGCAAGCGGCCGCTTTCGTGCCGGCGGTGTCCTCAACGGCGGAATCCGGGATATGCAGACAATTCATGACCCCGCCGGTGATAACACCGGCGGCACTTTTTCTGAACCTGCGATTGCCCTGTATAATCCGCCCATGGATTCCAAGACCCGCACCATCCACACCGCCGTTCCCGGAAGCGAGTACGACATCACCGTGCGTCCAGGCCTGCTTGCCCACATCGGCGATATTCTCCGCAAACTCACTCAATCGAAGAAGGCCGTTGTCGTCACTGACGATGTGGTCGGCAACATTTACGGTTCGGCGGTTGAATCATCCCTGCGTACGGCTGGCTTTACCACCACCATCGCCACCGTACCCACCGGCGAGAAGAACAAGACCCTGGCCACCATCTCCACAATTTACGACACGCTCCTGACCTGGAGCATCGAACGCACCACACCGGTCCTGGCGCTGGGCGGCGGCGTCGTCGGCGACATGGCCGGCTTCGCAGCGGCCACGGTGCTGCGAGGCGTTCCGTTCGTGCAAATCCCGACAACGTTGCTCGCCATGGTCGATGCCTCCGTCGGCGGTAAGACCGGCGTCGATCACGCGGTCGGCAAGAACCTCATCGGCGCGTTCCACCAACCCATCGCCGTGCTCATCGACCCGGCCGCCCTCAAGACGCTCCCGCCGCGCGAACTGCGTTCGGGACTGGCCGAGTGCATCAAGCACGACATCATCCGCGATGCCGCCGGGTTCGCCGACCTCGAACGCAACATCCGCCGCGCCCTGGCGCTCGACATCGACTACCTCGCCGATCTCGTCGCCCACAACGTCGCCATCAAGGCCCGCGTCGTTGCGGCCGACCCCTTCGAGAAAGGCGAACGCGCCCACCTCAATTTCGGCCACACCTTCGGCCACGCCATCGAGACCATCTCCAACTATGCCTACGCCCATGGCGAGTGCGTCGCCCTGGGCATGGTCGCCGCCTGCCACGCCGCCAAGGCGCTGGGCATGATCGACCGAGCCTCCTGCGACCGCGTCGCCGCGCTCCTCCGCGCGGCCGAACTCCCGACCAAAGGACTGACACTACCCATCGACAACGTTGTATCAGCAATGATCTACGATAAGAAAGTGAAGTCGGGCAATGTCCGTTTCGTGCTGCCGAGCGCGATCGGCGCTGTCACGGTTCGCGACGATGTGCCGGCGGAAATCGTGAGGGATGCGGTTGCGTCGCTCACCTGACAAACCCCTGCACGTTGAGCCACACGACCAGATCCTTCGCCCACGGGTGCGGATGGTCGAACGGCGGCTTGTCGGCCAGGCCCATGCCGTGGCCGCCTTTCTGGTAGATGTGCAGGTCGAACGGCACGCCGGCCTTCTGCAGGGCGGCGGCGAACTGCAGTGCATTCTCCACCTTCACGGCCCGGTCTTCCCAGGTGTGCCAGATGAAACACGGAGGTGTTTCTTTGGTGACCTGCAGCTCGTTGGACAGCAGCTTGATGAGTTCTTCGCTGGGCTGGTTGCCGAGCAGGTTGGTGCGGCTGCCGCCGTGGGTAAGGCCGGTTTCCATGCTGATGACGGCGTAGCAGAGGATGCCGATATCGGGCCGGCTGGACTGGCGCTCGATGGGGTCGGTGGCGTCGGGCTGGCCGGCGTCGAAGTGCGTGACCAGAGTGCTGGCCAGGTGGCCGCCGGCGCTGGAACCCATGATGCCAATGTGCCTGGGATCGACCTTCCACTCGGCCGCCCTGGCGCGCACGGTGCGGACGGCGCGGGCGGCATCCTGCAACATGCACGGGTGCCGGTAGCCGCCGCTGCCGAGGCGATACTTCAGGACAAAGCCGCTGACCCCCTGCTGATTGAGATAGAGGGCGTAGTCGTTACCTTCGTGGCCGGCCAGTCCGCCGTAACCGCCGCCGGGGCAGATGACAACGGCCGCTCCGGTGGCCTTGTCCTCTGGGGCGAGATAGGGCGTGAGCGTGGGGATGTCCTTGGGTTCCTTGCCCAGCGCGCCGGGCGCGCCATCGGGCCAGAGGACCACGGGCGCGAGTGGATCGGCGCGAAGGGAAGTCATGGCGGTAAACATGACGAGCAGAGAAAACGCGTGTTTGAACATACGGTCAATCCAGTTTGGGGTCTTGCTTGAGTTTCTGCGAGAAGAGCCAAGGCAGTAGTTCGGCCTCGTTGTACGCGGGAACCCACGCTCCGTGGCCTTCATTGGGATACTCGGTGTATTTGGGCTCGGCGCCGGCCTTCTTGAGGGCCTCGATCATATTCCGCGAGCGCTGCGGCTTGACGACGCCATCCTTGCCGCCGTGGAAACACCAGATGGGAATCGCGGCGATGCGAGCCGCCGTGGCCTCGTCGCCACCGCCGCAGATCGGAACGGCCGCCGCGAAGTAGTGCGGATGCCGGGCGATGACGTCCCAGGTGCCATAGCCGCCCATCGAAAGGCCGGTGACGTAAATACGCCGGCCGTCGATCGGGAACTCCTTGCGAAGTTGTTCGAGTACCTCGACGACCATGCGCATTTCGTCGGTGGGCTTGGCGGGCATGGTGTGACTGGCGGCGGACCAGTCCACATCGACCCATTTGCGGTCGTTGGGGCACTGCGGCGCGACGATGAAACAGGGGAACTTCTCCTGGTATTCCGGCAGGGCAAACTTGGTGGCCGTGTTGGGCGATGCGTCGCGGATCTGGCCGAGGTTGTCCGCGCCGCGTCCGCCGGCGCCGTGGAGGGACAGCAGCGTGGGATAGGACTTGTTCTTGTCGAAATCGGCGGGCCTGGCCAGACGATAGAGCAGGGGTTTGCCGGAAGCGTCGGTGTATGTGCGAGGCTCATAACGGGCAAGAACGTCGGCGGTGGGATCTGCCGCCCGGGCCGAGAGCGCGATGGCAGCGAAGGCAACGATGACGGCGGAGAACATGGCGGTTATGTGCATCGATGACACTTTCGGGTGAACTGGTATTTGTAGACCGGTGGCGCAGAGTTGTTGAAGCAGGACGTGCCAGTTGTTGCGGGACGGCCGCGACCCGAGGGGCAGCGGTCGTGCAGAGACGCGACGCTCCCGAATCCGCCGCCACACTTGGATGCGCGAACGCATTGATTGAACAGGTTAATCCCTTCGCTCGTTACGCCAGGATCTTCACCGGAGTGCATAACGCGGAATCTCCGGCCGAATTGAAAGCGGACACCGCGAAAAGGTACGTCAGTCCCTGGGTCAGAGCCGACGTGGTGAGGCTGGTCGTGTTGGCGGCCAGGGTTGAATACACCTGCCAAGTCGTGCCATTATTCGTCGAATACCACATGTGGAAGCCGGTCTCGTTGCTGGAATTGTCCTTCCATGACAGCGTAGCCTTGCGCGTCTTGGAGTTGTAACTTGAGGTCAGGTTCGACGGCGCATTGGGCACCACGACCGGCGTCACGCCGGTCGAACGAATAAACAACTCATCCACGGCCAACGACGAAGGCACGGTGTACGTCTTGGCGGTTTGTGTCGCCCTGATCCAGACGGTGCCCTTGGTAGAGGCCGGCAGCAGCCACATCTGGTACGGTTCGCCCGGATCGGCCCCGACCGGCGTTGTTGTGCCATAGGTAAGCGGAGTGCCGATGCGGGTCACGGACAGAGAGGACGCCGGCACGATCTGGGTCATGTTGCTCCAGGTTGTGCCGTTGGTCGAGTATGACAGGGCATATTCATCCGCCCCGCTGGCCCGCCAGGCGTTGATGCAGGCGGTGACTTCCGTTCCTCCAGTCACGTTGAACTGCCAGCGCTGGTCGAGTACGCGGGAACTGCTCTCGGCAATGGTCTCCAGCGTCCCATCGGTCGCCGTAAGGTTTGCATAGGTGCCGGTCCTGGTTCCAGTCGTCGTTGTCTCCCCGATGGGATAGTCGTAAGCGATGGTGTTGGCCGGCACTGCGCTGACCGTGACGCTCACCGTCGCCGGCAATGCACTGATCGAATCGCCGTCACTGGCGACATAAGTGAATGTGTCCGTTCCTGTCCATTTTGGATCAGGAGTGTAGGTTAACGTGCCGTCCGCATTGGCAAACACCGCGCCATGGGGGGGCAGCGTAGTCAGGATCGGCGCGAGGCCGATGCCAGTTCCGGTGTCGGGGTCGGTATCGTTGCTCACGACATTCACCACAATCGCCTTGCCTTCGCTGGTGCTGGCAGTATCGGGGTTCGCGGTGGGAGCGCTATTCACCTGGACGGCGACCTTCGCGGTGTTTCCGCCACTTAGCGTATACGTGAACGTGTCGTTTCCGTAATAGTTGGCTTTTGGCGTATAGGTGAACGCCCCCGACGCACCCCAAGACAAAGTCCCGTTGGCCGGGTTGGTATACGCAGCCACCGACAGGTTGCCGCCGACGTCATTGGACAACACGTTCCCGATGATTGGCGCGTTCTCCGGCGTGGTCAACGTATCGTCATTGGCGATCGTCCCGCTTGCGAAGGCAAACCGGGTCGAGAAATTGAATGTGAAAGTGGTCTGGCCGAGACTGGTATCCGTCAGCGCCGAACTGGGGGAGTAGGTCGTCAGCGTGATCTTGCCCTGTGCGGGGTTGCTGCTATTGGGCGAGAAATTGAACAACTGGAACCGTCCGACACCCGCATCATCTCCCACCATCTCGATCACGGGCAAACCGGCCGCGTCTTGCGAGGTCTGGGTAAAATTGGCCCCGGTATGGCCGCTCATTACCAGGAAGATCTGCGGGTTGGGCTGGACGAGTTTCGTGAAAATGCCATTGCCGTCGTTGCCGAGAGGATCGAGCGGCCCACTGGTGCGGCCGGTGCTGCCGAGATACTCGTGAGTCGTTAGAATGACCGGAAGTTGCCGGTGGGCGTTTATGACGCCCTGAGCCCAGGCAAGGGCGGAATCCGTCGCTTCCCACTCCAGACTGAGCACCATGTACTGCTGGCCGTCGGCCGTGAATATCTGGTAGCGGTTCTGCTGGTCCAGCGATGAGCCGCCGAAACCGCTGTCGCTGATGGCCTCGTAGCGGGCATCCCCGAACCACTGTGTGAAATTGGCCGAACTGATATGGTGGTTCAGGTCGTCGAACTGGTTATCGTAGTCGTGGTTGCCGATGTCGAGTGTGTAGGGGACCAGGTTGTTGAGTTTTGCAAACGCCGTATCGGCATTTTGGGCCTGGAAGTTGCTATAGCCGCGGCGCAGCAGGTCGCCTTCCTGGGCCACGAATTGGATATTGGCGGCCGTGGCGTTGTTCAATATCCAATTCACCTGCGCATTCATAACGGGCGCGCCAGGTTGCTCCACCAGGTACTGCGTGTCCGGAATCGACACGATGGAAAACGACAGCAGTGTGCGGCCTTCGAGATGCTCGACCAGACGCGAGTGACGCTTGGACTTCTTCATATGTATCTCCTTGAGTTCTCGCCCAAACGCAAGCGACTTGTGCAGCTACCCAACTCAGAATTGAAAACCAACCAGCAACAGGCTAACGATCAAATAGAGAGCGTCAAGTCCTATTTCGGAGTTTTTTTCCCGTGGGGTGTCGCACCCTTGTCGCGTCACAATGGGGGGTTTCGGGAGCCGGCACCAACTTTACTGAATCCCCGTTTTCGCCTTGACCGATACACAGGATAGGACGGATAATATATGTGCATGGTGAAGTATCGCCTCCAAAGCGTTGCCGAACTGGCGCGGCAACTGGTCTTTGCTCCGCACGACGTGCGGTCGGCGCAGATCGGCCGCGCGGAGGATCTGCTCCATACACTGGAACCGACCAAGCCATATCCCCTCGACTTCGTCGTCTATCGCATCACCGACTATCGGCCGAAAACCGGCGGTGACGAAATGCTCGCCGGCGCGGCCCTTCAGCAGGATCTGGCCCTGCTCATCGAGGCCATTTCCGATACCCTCAACCTCGTTGCCGCACACCTCAGCGAGCCGGTCTTGGATATCGACGACGTATGTGAGAAATTCAACGTCACGAGCAAGACCATCCAGCGCTGGCGAAAACGTGGTCTGCCCTCGCGACGTTTCATCTTCGCCGACGGCCGCAAACGAGTGGGGTTCCTCCTCTCCAGCGTCGAGCGGTTCATTCGCCAGCACCAGCAGCAGGTTGCCAACTCGGCCAACTTCGCCCAGGTGACCGACGCTGAGGTCGAGGAGATCGTCCGGCAAGCACGACGGCTGGCCGCGTTCGGCTGTTGCGAATCGGAGATTGCGCGCCGGGTGGCAAAGCGGATGCGCCGCTCGCCGCTGACCATGTTGCACACGCTCCGCAAACACGACGGCGAGCATCCCGACGAGGCGGTCCTGACCCATGCGGCACCGGCGATCCCCGCCGGCGACCAAGCGGCGGTCCTGCTCGCTTGGCGCGGCGGCGACTCCATGACCAGCATCGCCCAGCGGTTTGGCCGGCCGCGTTCGTCGCTCTATCCGATTATCATCGAGGCCCGCGCCCATCGCGTCATCGACAGACACGTGGCATTCTTCGATGACCCGCTGTATCACGGGCCGGACGCGGCCGCCGCCATCGACGAGATTGTTCGCCAGCAGGAACTGGCCGATGCGCCGTCGGCCGAGCAACTCCGTGTGCCGCGCGATCTGCCCCCCTGCCTCCAGGATCTTTACCGCACCCCGCTGCTTTCCAAAGGCGGAGAGCGGGCGCTGTTCCTCAAGTTCAACTACCACAAGTCCCATTTCGCCCAGGCCCGCCGCCGGCTCGACCCGGAGCTCCTCCGCAACCGCGACCTGCGTACGCTCGAAGAACATCTGCACCTGGCCGAGGAAACCAAGAAATTGATCGTGAAGGCGAATCTGCGGCTGGTGGCGAGCATCGCGCGCCGGCATTTGCGCCCCGGTCTGACGCTGCCCGAACTGGTTTCCGACGGCAACCTGTCGCTGATGCGGGCGGTCGAAAGCTTCGACATCCATCGCGGCAACCGTTTCAGCACCTACGCCACGCTGGCCCTGATGAAGGGCTTCGCCCGCAGTGTGCCCGAGATGCTGGCGGGAAACCGCCGGCACGCGGGAATCGACGAGACCATCCTCGAAGCCTGCGCCGATCCACGCCCGCGGCTGCCGGCCGAACGGCTGGCCGACCGCGACCATGTGCGCCAGCTCATGACCCGACTGAGCGAACGCGAACGCAACGTGCTCTCGGTTCGCTTCGGTCTAGGCGGACAGACGGCGCTGGATACCTATGAAGAGGCCGGACGCCGGCTTGGAATTTCCAAAGAACGGGTCCGGCAGATCGAGCAAGGGGCCATCGCAAGACTCCGGCAACTCGCCTCCCACGCCGGCTAGTGTCGCCTGTATACGCAAATGGTTTGCCGCGCGGCGGCGCGCTCTCCGCCGTTTGGCTCATGACCTGTTTCACACGGACATGCACGTTGATTCTCCTGCTGACGTCGGCGGTTTCGGTGGCGGCGGCCGAGGCGGCGGACGACGCCAAGGCCCAAGCCGTCCGCGCGATGTTTCAGGCCCGCATGGGCTACGTCAACGGGCTCAAGCAGTTCGAACGCCCTGTTTCTGCACAGGAATTGCCTCGGTTAACCGTGCGTCAGGGCCAATTCGAAGTAACCCCTTCTTCGATCAATCCCACGCCCCCGCAGCGGATGAAGGTGGCCGGCTCGGACGCCATCTGGGTTCTTGGCTCGACGGGCATGGGCGTGAACGTGACCAGCCTGGAGTATCTCGATGCGGGAAGACTCGAAGCGGACGGTATCTGGGACGCGATCCTCAGCGCGCGCGCCGACGCCGTCTACGTCACGGTACGCTGCGGCACCAAGAGCAATGCGGAGTCTTTCACTATCAGCCAGCGAAAGAACGGCTTCAGTGTGATCTTCCGCAACTCCCTCGTCGCCGGGGCGCCCCTTGCCGGACGAATACTGGCGCGCAACGCCGAATCGTTCGAGCAGTTTCAGCAGAAGTTCCCGGACGAATTCAAACGCTATGTGGCCCCGGTTATTGAACTGCTGGGCTTCGCCAACCTGCTGAAGCCGGGACCCGCGGACGTCTACCGGGTGTTCAAGGAACTCCAGCCCAGCGCGGAAACCGAGCGGCAGCTTCTGGAAATCGTCGCGGTACTGGGCTCGGTCGACCCCGCCCTGCGCACGGTGGCCTCGCAGCGTCTGGAGAAACTCGGTCCTGCCGGCGTGCTGGCGGCGCTGCGGCTGGAGCGCTCGATTCTCACGCCGGAGCAGGGCAACCGCATCGACACTTTCGTCCGCTCGCAGAGCTGTTTCGTCAACGAACCCCAGCGACTGAAGCACGATCCGCTGTTCCTGGTTGACTGTCTGGAATTCGACGACATGCGCGTGCGCCAACTGGCGCTGGCTGATCTCAAGGTCGTACTCAACCGCGATGTGGCCATCGACCTCGCTGCGGACGCCCAGGCGCTCGGCCGGGCTGTGGCCGATCTTCGTAAACAGATCGCCGACGGGCTTGAGAAGGGCTCCGTCAAGCCCATCGTGACGACGCAGCCGGCGGTGAGAAGGCCGGGTGTGGAGATCGAGTAAATGGCCGTGTGCGAACTCGCGCTGGTCGGGCGTCGGACACGGGCAAGGCTACTTGCCCATGCCACACCGAAGAACGCCTGATCGCGCACACTTAGTCAGTACGAAAGTACGGTGACCGCCGGCACCGGCCCACGAAAGTGAACACGCCATGCAATTCAGCCGATTCATCTGCCTGCCGTGCCTCGTCATCCTGATTCTCGTTCCACGCGTTGAGGCGCAACCCTCCACCGACCGCGAGGCGATCGAGACCGACTGGCGCAAGCAGGATGGCATCGGCACGGCGCGCAATCCGGCAACATATCCAGCCGCCATCCAGATCGCCCTCAAGCGCGGCGATGCACTCCTGCGCGATCTTCAATCGGCAGAGTCAGACCTGCGCGATCTGCGGGGCCGGTGGGAAGAGCTCGGCACGGAATACAGGATGCTGGTGGACGTGTCCGAGATCGATGCACGCTGGCCGGACCTGTGGCGGCGCGTGCATGAGGTCAAGCGAAGCATCACCATCAGCAATCCGCTGGCCAGGGCCGGCCCGATCCTTTTTGTCAAGCAGATTCCCGGCAGTTTCAGCCACCAGCTCACACAGGTCTACGGCAGGTACGCCCGGCCGGGCGGGGGGATCTTCGTCCTGGAATCGCCGGGGACATCGCTGGCATGCAGGCCCGTCGTGGCCGACCCGCAGGGCAGCTACCAGACGCCGGAATTGTCCTGGAATGGCACGCAGGTTCTCTTCGCATATTGCACGACCGACGCGACGCGGAAGGACGCGCGATACTACCACCTCCACTCGATGGCGCCCGACGGGACGGGGCTTGTGCAGTTGACGCAGGGGGCATATGACGACTTCTCACCGCGGTTTCTGCCCAATGGACAGATCGTATTCGTCTCCACGCGCCGCGGCGGGTTCCACCGCTGCGGCAGCCCGGGCTGCCCGGTCTATACGCTGACGGTGTGCGACCGCGACGGCGGCAACATCCGCCAGTTGTCACACCACGAAACGCAGGAGTGGGATCCGTCCATCCTGCACGATGGACGGATCATCTACACGCGATGGGATTATGTAGACCGGCATGCCGTCTTTGGCGAGCATCTCTGGACCACGCGCCCCGACGGCACGGCACCGGCGGCTTACTACGGAAACTACACGCGAAATCCGGTGGGAATCTGGGAGGCGCAACCGGTGCCGGGATCGCACCTGGTCATGGCGACGGCAGCCGCCCACCATGCGATGACCGCGGGCTCCATCGTGCTGGTGGACCCGGGCAAGGGCTCCGACGGGCTTGCGTCGCTGACGCGATTGACACCGCAGACGCCGTTTCCGGAGAGCGAGTTTCCCGTGCTCAATCGCTGGCACTTTCCGGCCGCCGATGCGCAGCCGGCGGACACGCCGGAAAACCTGCGCTGGCCGGGGCATTGCTATCGCAGCCCCTGGCCACTGTCAGAGAAGTATTTCATCGCCGCCTACAGCTTCGATGCGCTGGTCGGCGAGCCGGCGGGCAATGTTCCCGGCATGTTCGGGCTCTATCTTGTCGACTGTTTCGGCAACAAGGAGTTGCTGCATCGCGATTCGGCCATCAGCAGCCTCTGGCCGATACCGCTGCGCTCGCGGCCAAGCCCGCCAGTGTTGCCGACGCTTCGCGAAAAGACGGACAAACGCGAGGGGACGTTTGTGCTTCAGGATGTCTACGCATCGAGCCCGGCCATTCCGCGCGGTTCGGTGAAGCGGCTGCGGATCACCCAGGTGTTGCCCAAGACCACGCAGGGCCGCGACAACCCGCCGGTGGGCATGGCCGGCGGATCTCCGGGGAAACAGGTGCTGGGCACCGTGCCCGTGGAGGCCGACGGCTCGGCCCATTTCACGGCGCCGGCAGGCATCCCACTGCTGTTCCAGGCGCTGGACGAGGCCGGGCAAGCCGTGCAGATCATGCGTAGCGCCACCTACGTCCAGCCCGGCGAAACCGTGGCCTGCATCGGGTGCCATGAGTCACGTACGAGCGCGCCAGCGGGCGGGCTCGCACTCAAGGCGCTGTCGCGGTCGCCGTCGTCCATTGCGGCCGGGCCGGATGGCTCCAGGCCGTTCAGTTACCCCATCCTTGTGCAGGGGATCCTCGATCAACACTGCGTTCCCTGCCACAACGCCGGAAAGACCGGCGGTAAAGTGAACCTCACGGGCGAGCCGGAGGGCCACTACACCTTTTCCTACAACGCCATGGCCGCCCGCGTGCCCTGGTCCAGCGACACGAACAACGATTCGCTGAGCGCCCCCGGCCGCTATGGAGCGCGGGGGAGCAGCGTGATGGCACTGGTGCTCAAGACGGGGCACTACAAGGCGGCGCTGTCGGCCGAGGAGATCGAGCGGCTCGCCACCTGGATGGACACAAATGCCCTCTTCTACGGGACATTCGATCCCGCCGATCAGAGGCGACAGCAACGCGGGGAACGCATTGAGGGGCCGAAGTTGGAGTGACGTCTTACCTGCCAAGGCGTTTGGCGACTTGCGCTTGATGGATGTCCTGCGGGATGATGGACTCGGGAGGGATGGCCTCGAACCACTTGCCAGTAAGGTCGGTCTGAGACGCATTCGTCGTCCCCAGGCCTATGACATTCATTGACGGCGGGCCAAACTCGGCGGGCGGGTAGCTCTGGAGGCGGGCGGCGCGGATGTTCCAGAACGTACCACGCGCAGCGCAGGGTTTGCCGAGCGCATCGCCGCCGCCGTGCCGCCAGAGGTGCGTGCCGGCGCCGGCGTCGAGATTCACAAACAGGTTCTCGTAGCAGGTGCGCTTGTGGTGATCGAGGCACAGATCGACGGCCTTGCCGTTGGCGCAGACATTGCCGCTGGCGCCGCCGTCGACCGAAATATCATGGATGAACTGCGTTCTGTAGTCGAAGTCGGTGAACAGGTTGTCATGGCCGGATACACTCACGCCGTGGTGGCCGATGCTGCCGCTACGGTCGGGTTGCCGGGCCGACTCAATGACGACGCCCTGGGCGGTGCAGAAATAGCCGTTGAGGAAAAGGCCGCTGTCGCTGTTGACGATGCGGATGTTGCGGATCCAGCAATCGGCGCAACCCTGCATGGCGGCTGCGTTGTAACCGAGTTCGGTGAAATGCCCCTTGTAAGGCGTGTTGGGGAACTCGAAGCAGAGGTTCTCGAGGCCACATTCGGTTACGGTGGGATCAAACGAACGTATCTGCGGCTGCCATTGGAGCTTCACGTCGCAGCGCAGCGGCCGGTCGAAGTGGACCTGATTATCGGAAACTTTGGTGACCCGGCAGGCCAGCGACATGCGTGTGGAGCCGCGGAGTTTGGACGTGTCGCCGGCATCGCCGGAATAGAGGTGGTCGGCCAGCGAATTGTCGCCGGGGTCGCTCTGGTAGATTTGAATGCGCTGGCCAGGCTGGAACCTGGCTGTAGCCGACACAGTCAGGACGGTATCGCCGCGATGGGCTTCGGCGGTCACGGTCGCCAACGGCTTGGCCCGCAAATCGCCTCTGAACCAGACAAACCCCCCGCTCCAGGAATAGTTCGACGTTCGCTGGCCCGAGGTGGTGGCGCCCCAGTTGGGCTTTATCTCGTTGAGTGGCGTCGGGCAGAACAGAACAGTCTTGTCCGGCCCGGCCCCGCGCAGGACGATGCCGCTCCGGGTGATGTCCAGTATCTTCGCGATCCGGTATCGCCCCGGCGGAATCTCGATGACCCCTGCCTTGACGGCGGCGAGCGCGTCGAGGAATGCCTGCGAATCATCCGCCATCCCGTCCCCCTTGGCGCCGAAGTTCTTCACGCTGACCCCGGCCGGCAGCGCCGGCAAGGGATTCTCGCCGCAGTGGTATCCGGCAAAGGAGAAATCCGGCAACCGGCTCTGGGGAGTCCACCTCTCGCCGTCCTTGCCCCACAGCTCCGAATATCCCGGCGGCGCGGCGATGACGTGCATCGCGGAGGCGAGCAGTATGCA